>JAGLQD010000183.1 GCA_023136985.1 Candidatus Sabulitectum sp.
ATGTAATTGAACCAGTAACGCCGCTGGGGCTTGAAAGAGCGAGCAGAATGCGACAGTTATTCCCTGACAGGGTACTGGTTTCAGACAGTATCAATTTGCAGGCGGGGCCTCGGCTCCGCCTGTTGTAGTTTAAAGCATTTCTTATTGGAAAAGAGGTTCACCTGTTGCCGGCTAACACAGAGGAAAACACCATGAAAATCAGACATGTCAAGTAGAATATTCATGGTAGTGTTCCTGTGGCTCAGTAAGAATTCTGTCAGCCATCATCTGATTGAGCCAGTTTTCTAAAGGTTTTCACAAAGCCGCGGGATAGTTACTTATTCCATCTGTCTGTATAGTACGGTTTGTTAGCAGTTTTAACAGGAAAGCAAACAGCTTTTCATGGAGGCACAATGAAAGCACTGGCAATCATGCTTGCTTCTGCGGTAATGGCATTCGGATACGGGTATTGGGATTCTTTTGATCTTGGAGCGAGAATACCCAGTCTCAGTGCTGTCAGCGGCGGGATGTGCGGTGCCACTGTTCCTGACCCTTCCTCTGCGCTGTCTGTTTTTGTCAATCCGTCTGCGCTGGCGGCTTCCAGCAATGTAGTTGTATCTGCTTCAGGCTGGTATTTAGGCTGGCGAGAAGAGATAAGCTATCATTACACATGTATAGAGCCTTACCGTTACAACATTGGCTCCATGATCCCCAGAGGAGCATTTGCATTTGCGGTACCACTTGGCAGAGGATTCACTGCAGGGGCCGGGGTCAGTACTGTTTCCCAGTATCAGATGAAAGCCATTGTTCAGGAGTACTATGAAATTACACCAACCCACAGAGAGCTCTGGAATACCATGTTCACAGACGCTTACGGGAATATCTCGGAAGCGCTGGTTTCGCTGGCGGGAGTTGCAGGGCCGGTAAGCATTGGAATTTCTCCAGGGGTCAGGTTCGGCAGTGGCGGGTCTACGACCTATGCAAACTCTGTTTTCGGTCAAAGTTCTTCATCTGTGATATCCTGGAAACACTCCGGATTTGCTTTAAGAGCAGGTGCAAGTATCACACTGGGCTGTACAGTGCTCTATTCCACCCATACAACAGGTGATCACAGATACCTGTCATTCACTAATCTGGGCGCATCATCATCCCTTGCAATTATGAATGGTGGCTATCTGGGGGCTGAAATAGGTGTTCTTGATGGTGATAATCTGAATGTTACCGCATTCACCCGGCTCCCCGGCGCTATTGAAGGGTCCAACATGTATATGGGAGTGAACGGTTACAGACCGGATGATGCTCTTAAGGCAGGGATAGGTCTCAGCATCGGTGGCGACTACAGTTTTGAGAACTACCGTGTTTCAGCGGCATATCACTTTCACAGCCGGTACAGAGAGGGTACTGCTGTACCTGTTCGGTATATTAACCATGTTTACGATGCAGGTGATCTACTTATAGTCGGTGTAGAAAGATCATTCTAGCTGGTATACTTGCATGAAACAGAATATCTGAATCAAATAATCATATTACATCCACCTCCTTGTGTACCTGGCCTCCTCTGTGTATACTTGATTTTAACAGTTCACCTGGAGGTATGATGTGAAAGTTATTGTTTTGTTGTTTGTATGCGCGGTAACGGCTTTTGGATATGGCTACTGGGATTCCTTCGGTGACGGTGGCAGAGTGCAGAGCATCGCTCCTGTGAGCGCTGGAATGTGCGGAGCAACCGTACCTGATTCTTTGTCTGCACTTTCTCTGTTTATAAATTCATCTGCTTTGGCATCGGCGGAGAAAATAACTTTTTCCCTTTCCGGATGGGAATTGGGCTGGCGGGAAGAGATAACCTACCACTATACCTGCGTAGAACCTTTCCGTTACAATATCGGCGCTATGACCCCCAGTGGAGCTTGTGCGGTTACAGTACCTCTGGGCAGGGGACTAACAGCAGGGGCTGGAATTGCCACAGTTGCCCAGTATCAGATGCAATCAACTGCACAGGAGTATACCGAAATAACCTCTACTCAAAGAGAGCTGTGGAGAACATTCTATACAGACCCGCACGGCAGTCTGACTGAGGCTCTTGTTTCTATGGCTGGAACAGTTGGACCTGTGAGCCTGGGTTTCTCACCGGGAGTAAGATTCGGCACTGGAGGGGCAACAACTTATGTCAACAGGGTCAACGGTGCTGACTCTGTTCTTGTAACTTCCTGGGAACATTCTGAATTCTGTGTTCGAGCAGGAGCGAATATGAAACTCGACTATACCGTTTTGTATTCGACTTTCGTCAGCGGGGACAGCAGGTATTCATCTTTTTACAACCTGGGTGTATCTGCATCATTTCCCTTCATGAAAGGTGGATACCTGGGTACCGAGATCGGTTTCGTTAATGGTAATGACCTTAATGTTACTGCATTCACCCGTCTTCCAGGGGTGGTCGAAGGGTCAAACATGTACCTGGGGCTGAACGGATACAGACCTGATTTTGCTCTTAAAACAGGTATTGGCCTCAGCATCGGCGGAGACTACAGTTTTGGAAACTATCGAGTGTCAGGGGCATACTTTTTTCACAGTCGGTACAGAGAAGGTACTGCTGTACCTCTTCCATATATAAATCATCTTTACGACGCAGGAGATCTGATCATTCTGGGAGTTGAGCGAATTTTTTAGGATAGTTTAAGAAGATTGGAGGGTTCGAGATGAAAGTTTTTATAGTTCTCTTTATTAGTGCGGTGACTGCCTTCGGATACGGGTACTGGGATGCTTTTGGTGTTGGCGGCAGGGTAGAGAGCTTGAATCCCGCCAGCGCGGGGTTGTGCGGTGCAGCTGTGCCCAACAGCTTGTCTGCCCTTTCTTTGTTCACAAATCCTTCTGCTCTGGCAGGTTCTGACAGAATTCAGGTATCTCTTGCAGGCTGGGGCACAGGGTGGCGGGAAGAGATCACCTACCACTACACCTGTGTGGAGCCTTCCCGTTTTAACATGGGGGCTATGACTCCCAGGGGAGCGTTTGCCGTAACAATTCCCGTGTGGCGGGGTCTTACCGCCGGGGCTGGAATAGCCACTGTTTCACAGTACCAGATGATAGCCACAGTTCAGGAATATCACGAGGTGGGTTTCAACCACAGAGAGCTCTGGAAAACCATGGTAACAGATGCCAATGGTGATCTCACTGAAGCTCTTGTCTCTTTTTCCGGTGGCATAGGGCCTGTGAGTCTGGGAGTTTCGCCTGGAATACGGTTCGGCAGCGGTGGTTCTACAACTTATTCCAACAGAGTTTCAGGCGGCCCTGACTTTGATTCTACATATGTGGAATCGTGGGAGCACTCGGAATTCGCAATTAGAGCTGGCGGTAGTGTGGATGTGGAAAATACCACGATCTACTCTTCATTAATAAGTGGCGACAGCAGATTCCATTCGTATGCCGGCCTGGGTGCAGCATTCTCTTTCTCTTTCCTCGAAGGTGGATTCATTGGAAGTGAATTGGCTGTTCTTGATGAGAGCAGTTTGAAAATGATCGCATTTGCAAATCTTCCTTCAGTGATCCCGAACTCGAATATGCTGCTGGGTGTGTGTGGATACAGACCTGAAGGTGCTCTTAAAACAGGTCTTGGTCTCAGTATGGGAGGAGACTACAGCTTCGGTGCTTCCAACAGACACAGGATTTCTGCAGCATATCAGTACCAGAGCAGATACAGGGAAGGCGTGGCAGTACCTGTGAGTTATATCAACCACGTTTTCGACAGCGGCGAAACTATCATGGTGGGCTTTGAAACAGGTTTCTGATATCAGTTTGTATCAGGAAACGGTGTCACAGGTTTTAATTAACGGTGCGAAGAAGTCGTATTTCCTCTCTTCCTGCCTCACGCAGTCGACACTGGAGGGTTTGAAAAGTCAGGCTTTGGTAGCGCCTGTGCAGTTTAAAGATTACAGAGTTACATATGTTGTAGAGAACCACTTACTATCCCGTTGCGGATATGCTGCTTTAGAGGGGAGGTTGTTCACTTCTTGACACGGTTGAGGAGCTTAAGTATCCTAGACAGGGAAAGAGTTGTGTAACAATAGGTTAGTGCGCCGTAACACGGTGTGCTGTAAAGTGTTAGGTGACCACGGCTGGCCGTGGTAATGGTTGTTTGTTTGTGCTGATCCTTTGCCCCGGGGGGTGTACGCCGGGGTGCAGAGAGGAAGC
>JAGLQD010000184.1 GCA_023136985.1 Candidatus Sabulitectum sp.
TCAATTGCTCCCTGGATGAAATCAGGTGAAACATTCACCTTGCAGAAGGCGGAAAGACCATGCTCAGATAGAGTCTCCTTCATGAATGATTCCATCTTGTCGATGTTGAGATTATCCCTGCTGAGCCATCCCTCGAATATCCGGCATACATTCAGCACACCCATCTTCTGATTGAAACAGGTTGCCAGGTAAACCATATCAATCTCTTCTTCGATCTCTTCGGTGAAAACAGTAATGTTCGGGCGCCAGTTTCTAGGATCAACCTTGTGCCCCTCAAGTTTTATCAGGGCATGTCTCGTAAGCGCAAACCAGAAACCTGCTCTTACATCACCCCACCTTTTTCCAAGGGATTTTCTGCGAAGTATGATGTAGATGATTACTTCAATAATTATTGCTGCAGTACAGGCAAAAGGATTAAGCAGGAGCATCACAAATATTGCTCCCAGAGATCCCAGTATTGATACATACCACGGAACATTTATGGTGGGTCTGTATGAAGGATCACGGACCAGCTTTTCTATTGCAGCGCTGAAATTTATAATAACATAAAGGGAAAGAAAGAGTATTGTTACAAATTGTGCCACAGCATTCAAAGAACCCAGGAGAACAGCAGTAAGAGCGATAACACCTGTTATCCAGGTTGCTATTGCCGGTTGTCCATTTTTAGAAAGACGGGAAAGAAACCGGGGAGCAAGGCCATCTTCAGAGAGGGCCTGCAGAACTCTGGGGCCGGTAAGAATACTGCCGAAGGCTGATGAAAGAATTGCTCCCCACATACCGGCAAAGACAAGAATGCTTCCCAGGAAAGCCGTTGTGGTCCAGGCGTTCATTCCAGGCTTTGCAAGATCTTCAAAGCTGACAGAGTTGGTTACTGAAAAAATGATGGGAACAACAACATAGATTATTGCTCCAGCCAGAACTGCAACAAGTGTTCCTCTGGGAATGCTTCTGCTGGGATTTTTCAGGTCACCGCTCATTCCGATTCCTGCGGTGAAACCGGTAACAGCCGGGAAGAAGATTGCAAAAACATACCAGAATCCTTGAGGAGCTGTTCTGAATGTGGACACCATTTCAGGTGCTCTGAAACCTGTGGAAACAGCACCGATAATCAAAGCAGTAATTGATATTGCTACTGCGATCATTATTGGTATCTGAAGCTTAAGTGCCAGTGAAGCACTTTTTCCAGAGAGGGCGGTAACAACAATTATGATGGCCGCTGCAATAAGAGGAACGGTGTATTCAGCCATTGGGCCCACCCACCGGGCCATCATAAGCTGAACTCCTTCAGCAAGTCCAAAGCTGTAAAAGGTTAAACTTAAGGTTCTGCAAAGGTAGAGTGGAATGCCGATAGCTCCACCGAATTCAAGACCAAGGCTGTGTGAGATCATGTAGTATTCACCACCAACACCAATCCTGATATTCGTGGCTATTGCAGAAGCACTGAGACCTGTGATGAATGTAATGGTACTTGCTATCAGCACAATCAGAATGGTCTGTGGCAGCCCCAGGTTGCCAACTACCCATCCGATCCTCAGGTAAAGAACAAGACCGAGGATAGTTAAAACGCTAGGAGTGAACACCCCAAGGAAAGTGCCAAATTTAGGAGCTGATTCTGCATTCGAACTACTCAATTAAACTCCATTAAACAGTTTCAGGAAACTGTATTCCCGTAATAAAATGTCATAAATCACTTCACATCAATAAGTTATCCTGCAACAGCGAATGTTGAGTATACGATAGCGAAACGAAAAAAACTACCCGGTTAAATCAGCCCTATGCAAAGAATTGCAATGAGTCATGCTTGGAGCTGCACTGAGTTGGTCTATTCAGCTATTCTCTATTCTTCCTACCGGGGCAAGATACACTACAAACTCATCCTTCCCGTCCAGTTTCAACAGGTCATCAACCCTTTCCTGCGAGTAAGCTGCTATTGCCACAGTACCCAGGCTCAGGCTCTCTGCTGCAAGATACAAATTCTGACACACATGACCTGCGTCAAGAAGCATTGCTTTGTGTGATTCACCTTTGTACCTCCACTCACCCAGGTAGGGTTTGCAGGCCCAGAAGAACACTACAGGAGCACTGCCCACGAAGCTTTGACCAACAGCAGCTTTCGTGAGTTTATCCTGCACTTCAGTCACATTGAAAAGGAATACTAGATTGTGATTCAGGCTGGAGTATCGGTAGATCCCCTGTTCGATCCCGGTGACATGATTAACAGCAAGGTAGGTCTCAAAGGGGTGTCTTGCGCCGGCAGAAGGGACAGTGCGAATGGTAACTGTTCCTGTGTTTCCGTATGCTGGGATTGCTTTCTTGACCCCTTGAGTAGCCCACAGCATGTAGGATAGTTCCTCAATAGAGATTACCTCATCAGTGTATTTCCTTCTGCTTCTTCTCTCCAGAATGCACCTGGATATGTCTGATTTTGCCGGTACTAGACCTGGCTCAGGAAGAGGAATGACTGTTGCATTATCCGGTGTTTCGATCTCAACTGCAGGTGGCTTCACTCCCATATTTTGATCCGACTCTTCATCAGCGAAACTCTTAGAATCAAAATGGGACTTCATCAATTCTCTGTTCTTCAACCATTCTTTCATGATGTCTCCTTTGTGTGAGCAATATGGGCTGAATTCACAGATGAAACAATTGATGCGAATTTGGAATGAAAACGCAAAAGAATTAGTATTATGCATACACCGAAGGGAGAACCATGAGTGCGTCAGAAAAAGATACTCTCCATATGCTTGCGATTTTTCATTACGTTGTTGCAGGGCTTATTGCTCTCGTTGCATGTATTCCTCTGATTCATCTGACTATTGGTCTTTCGTTGACAGCAGGGGCAATCGCAAGTGAGGAGCCTGTTATTGGGGTAGCGGGAGTCTTTTTCACCCTTATTGCAAGCTTCATAATTCTGCTGGGCTGGGGGCTGGCGTTTTTTGTTTTTCTTGCAGGCAAGAATCTTGACAGGCAGACGAAGTATCAATTCTGCATGATTGGTGCAGGTGTGCTTTGTATATTTATGCCACTTGGTACGATTCTTGGAGTTTTTACACTGGTCACTCTTCAGGATGACTCTGTGAAAGCCATGTTTAGCAGGAACGATGCTCAAGGTATCGAAGAGCTTCCGGTGGAATCTGTACAGGAGAGTTAGTTTTTCTCTGATTCCTGTGATAGATCGGGATAGATAACTTTAGCGCATTCAGGACAGATCCCATGGCTCAATTCTGTAGAAGTTTCCTGGAGTATGTACTTTCCCATTGATATCCAGCTGTCCTCTTTTTCTCCCTTTTCGGATTTAATGCGGATACGCCTGCAACTGGCACACACAGGCAGAAGGTTCTCCAGCTTCTTGACCTTGTTCAGGGTAATTCTCAGTTCAGCGATAAGAGCTTCCTTTTCCTGTTCATTTCTCTTCCTGTAATCTATCTCTTCTTGAGCGGAGCTGAGTTGTTTCCTCACATCTGCTACTTCCCGGAGAATTGACAGAACAGGGCGATTGGTGATCGTTGTGTCTGACTGCTTGTTCTGCCATGAGATGTATAGGTAGAGCAGAGGGAACGCAAATATTGATATTACTAATCTGCTTATCATGGTTCCCTGCATAATACTGAGATACCATGGAGTTCCAAGAAAAGCGCCTGTGCTGAACAGTAGAACATCCAGCAACATTACACCAAGCAGTGTAACAAAGGCTCTTGTCCAGAGTTTTACTCGAAAATGCGGCTTACCGAGGAATTCCCACACTACTGCCAGAAAGACAAGATCAAGGATTGTGACAACAACAGATGCGGTGTTAATTCGCAGACTTGGAACAGGGACACTTAACAGCTGTTCTGATCCGGCAAACCCGCTCTGAAAATGCAGTAATGCAGCTACCAGAGGAACCATTATAGATACTCCTGCAACGGTGAAAATGGCAGTTCTTGCCGCAGTAGGTCCGTCAAAAACATAGACCACAAAAACACCAAGCAGAAGGGAAGTGTAGAATACCGTAGAACCCACCATAAAAGTTATACCGAACACTTCAATAGCTGCACCAGCATCGGTTACCCAGGACATTATTACAGTAATACTGCCGAGTAGAGCATAGAAGTAGGTGAGACCGAAGCGTTTGCGCAGGGAATGAGTCCACAGCACAAACATATAGACCAGAAATGCTTCACCAGCCAGGATCAGAAGTGACAAGATAGAACCAGCTTTCTCTTAAAACAAGATCTCGAACCATCCAGACAGATAATACTGGACTCTTTTGTCTTTATCAATCGCACCTTGCGAGGAGCATGAATTTTAGAAACCGGTAGATCGAATTGGAAGATATCGGTTGAATTGTAAACCGGAATGGAAACTGTTAGTTTAGACAGGGAAACCGTAGTAAGAAACCAGGCAGGAGAGTTCATGAGTACAGCGGACAAAGATACACTTCATATACTTTCAATCTTTCATTACATTCTGGCAGGAATCATTGCTTTGATCTTCTGCATACCGCTTGTACATCTGGCTATGGGCATAACCATGACAGTGGGGGGAGTTACAGAGAATGTGCCTGTTCTGGGCATCGTCGGCGCGGCACTTTCTTTGGTGATTGGCCTGATAATTCTGGTGGGCTGGGGCATGGCTGTGCTTGTCTTTCTTGCTGGGAAAAACCTTGAAACTCAAACAAGATATCAGGTTTGTCTGTTCGGAGCTGGTGTCCTCTGTATATTTCTGCCGCTTGGAACCGTTCTAGGCGTTTTTACACTTGTAACTCTTCAGAGTGACTCGGTAAAAGAATTGTTCAGCTGTAACGATAGCCGGATTCAAGCAGAATCACCATCTGATTCGTGACCTTCTTAGTGAATTAATCAGCTTAACCCCTGTACTCTGGATGAAGCAGCAGTTACGCGAGAAGATTTATTGCTGCGCTGCTTTAACAAAATAGTTTAACAAACTGAGTATTCGCAATGAAAAAATGCGATACAATCACACCACAAGGGGATCTCCCCTGTGGAAGAAGCTATGAAAGGAAAACTATGAGATTTTTAATGATAGTTCTGCTTGTTGCCGCACTGGCAATAGCTCAGGAGGATAGCAGTTCTCCATGGACCGGCACTGTCAGTCTCGGTAGCTTGTTCACATCGGGAAACACCGATTCAAAGCAGATTGATGCAGGTCTCGAGTTCTCAAGAGAGATTGCAGGACCGGTATTTGTTGTGGGGCTGGAAGCAACTGCTTCTTATGGAAGTCAGGATGATGAGACTTACAGAGAGAAGTATCTTACAGCTGGAACACTTCATTACGACATTACGGTAAACAATTTCACAACTGCCCGCGGGTACTGGACACGGGACGAGCTTGCAGGAATAAGCAGAGAGTACGGTAGCTCCGCAGGCCTGGGTCGATCATTCATCAACAGAGATGCTTTCCAGATTGCCATGGATGCCGGTGCGGGTTTTCTTACCAGAGAGAGCACAGCGGATTCCACGCTTGAAACATCCATCTGGTACAGTGGGCTTAACCTCAACTGGGACATTTCAGATTCCTGGAAATTGACGGAATCAGTCAGGTTT
>JAGLQD010000185.1 GCA_023136985.1 Candidatus Sabulitectum sp.
ATTTTGATGAAGCAATCCAAGCGGTAACCCCTTTGTATTTACTGCCAGGCATGTATGCATAACCAAACCCTTTGTAAATATTTCTTTTACATGTTTTCCTTTATGCATAGCTATTTTTCCCAATCCTTTTGTTTTGGGATGCTTTGTATAGATGATATAGCTGGTGTCCTGTATCGCAAGTATGGTTTTGTGCTTACTTGCCCGGCCAACTGTCTTGTGGTAATGAACCACTGATATCTCAGATTCCTTTACTTTGTCGTTCTTAAAGAACCGGTATGCCGCTTTGCTGTCTCCCCAGTTTTCACAAGCCTGGTTAATGGGACTTTCAGGGGATTCAGAGAAACTGTCACATATGGTCATAAGCCTGCGATTAAGTCTCTTGTCTCCAAGATTGGCATTCTCAAACTCTTCGCTTGCCCAGCTCATTTCATGCTTGTTTGACACCTGATTTCTCCCTGTTGTTCATATCATATATAGATGTATATTATACTTCTATTTGTTAGTGAAAGGAAGTACAGATGAAAGAGCTAATAGCAAAGCGTAGAAGACTTTTGAAGGAGTTAATGAAATGTTCTAATTTTGTGCGAGGATCCATAAACAGCGTCTGCGCGAAGTGTAACAGATCCCACTGCATCTGCGAAATCAAAAACTCGAAAAGAGCATACAGACTGACTTACAAAAACAGCGAGCAGAAAACCAGGATTGTCTACATTCCTGAAGCGAAGTTGCCGAAGATCAGGAAAATGATCGCCAACTACTCCAAATCAAGAAAAATCACTGAGCAAATAATTGAAACGAATATTAAGATGTTCAAGAAAGAAAACCGAAGAAGTTAAGGCGGTTCTACTTGTGGGTAATAGAAAGGTGTTGTGGGGGCCGGGGGAGAAAAACCCCTGGCTACCCGATTGAGCCTTTTGTTCTCTTATGTCATATTTTACTTTACTTGAGATGATAATACCCAATTTTGTCAATCACAAGGGTTTGCTGGAATATCGTTCGGAATATGTCTTGATACATGAATCAGCAGAGGTTACAGTTTCATTCTTTGTTCGGAATCCAAGCTCCCATGGATAATTATCTTCACAGTTGGCTGTAGGCCGCCCAGTAGACAATTGTCGTTATGATTCTTTCTCCGGATCTGACCGGGGAATTAGCAGAGCATCCCAAGTCCATTATGTCTAAATATGTGTTTTGGGATTCATGATTTATCGGAGAATCACCTACTCTACTGGAAAGATATCTCCGGCGAGAGTGGAAACATAACTCCGGCGAGTTTGTAAACGTTCGACCGGCGAGAGTGTAAATTTTGAACCGGCGAATGAGGGGTACCAGTAAACAATTCACGCTTTCAATCATTGACCTGGATCACATTTCATAGACGATTATCTTCACGATTAGCAATGGCTGTACAGATGAACAATTGTCGTCTGTGATTCTTGATCTTTTCAGACTCAACCAAGCTTCAGCGAAGCTTCAACAGAGCCTTTGTCCGGATTATTTTTTGGTTTCTGCACCAGTAACAGATCGCCTGCTCAACGCCCTGAATAACCTGCACAGGCCTTACCGAAGCCCACGCCTGAACGGCTGTGACAGGTTCATTCAGTTGTGTACGCCCGTCATGGGCATGAACTCATGGGGTTAAAGTCCCCTACAGGTAATCCAGTGTTAAGTGAGAACTTAACATGAACTGTTAGCCGAAAGCAAGGGCGTCGCCGTGAGGTGGGGTCTGGAGGAAGCTGGAGTGCATACTTATGAGCCGACGAACAGAAAGCAAAATAGCCAGTACCGGACAGCGTCCCGAGCGTCAGCACGGCAATGTCATATAAGGCCAGTTCATGCTCCTATCCGGGGAGATCTGTCTTGATGGCGGTAGGAAAACATTTTCCGGTGAAGGAACCGGCAGGACTTCCGGTATACCAAGTCCAGGCATTGCGAGTTGCTTTTGCTTGCGATGAGAAACGAAATAGAAAGCAACATTTCCTGAGACTAGAAGTATCCATGAGCTCTGAGCAAACGATGAATCCGAATGTAGGAGTTTGCAACAGGCGTGGAGTGGAAGAACTGTCCTCAAATTCTCAGCTACTGGAGCGTATTCTTACACCGGAGAATGTTCAGAAGGCGTGGAAAAGGGTGCGAGCCAACAAAGGCGTACCCGGTGTTGACGGTATAAACGTTGACGAGTTTTCAGAGTTTCTCTGTGAAAAGTGGTCAGATATACGCCAGAGTATCCTTGAAGGGAGTTATGTCCCTTCTCCTGTTCTCAGGGTTGAGATACCGAAGCCGGATAGCAGATAAGCGTGTTTTGCGGCTTATCGGTAAATACCTCCGGGCTGGTGTCATAGATAAGGGGCGCCTTCAGGCCACTCGTAAGGGTGTGCCGCAGGTGGAACCACTTTCACCGCTGCTTGCGAATATTCTTCTTGATG
>JAGLQD010000186.1 GCA_023136985.1 Candidatus Sabulitectum sp.
CCGTTATCAAGAAAATAGACTTTGGGGGTCTTCACTAACTCTTTATTACGATTCGTAAACCAGGGAGGATGGACGGTAACTACAAATGTTTCTTTGAGAATTTCGACGTAGTTTTTAGCTGTTTTCTCATCAATTGCAGACACTTGAGCTAATCGGCTATAGCTGGTTTCCTGTCCATGGTTGACGGCAAGATGGAGGATCAATGCTTTAGCGTGCCTTATTCGGTCGACTTTCAGGAAATCTACCAGATCCTTTTTGACATACAGGTCAAAAATCGAAGCCAAAACTTCTTTCTTCTCTCGATCTTCCATCTGAGCCACCTCTGGATAGCCACCATAGATCAAAAATCGGTGTAATTCCTCGAAGGCATCAGGGAGTAGGGCATCGAGATTGTCAGATTGGATAGTCGATATTTTTTGCAGTTTCTCGTTCAGTTCATCTTTGTCGCGAAAATGGAGGTATTCGCGAAAGCTCAAAGGGTAGATGCGTATAATCCGCTTGCGCCCGGCCAGGCTTTCTTGGATTTGTTCATTAATTGCCAGGGATGATGAGCTTGAGGCGTATACCTTTATATTGTGATGGTGATCACAGACAGATTTAAGAACCCTGCTGATATCCGAATATCTTTGGAATTCATCAAGAAAGAGGACAAATAATTCCGGTTGTGCGGTTTGATAGCCATTCAGTTTCAGGGTGTTAATGAGGTTTTCATAGGAACTGACTTGCTCGTAGTGAGAGTAGATGTCTAGGTCGAGAAAGAGGCAGCGGTGATCGTTGCGAAGCTGATCAAAAAGGCGCTGTAACAGGGTGGTTTTACCAACTTGACGTGGTCCGATTAGAATCGTGATTTTGCCGTTTTTTTTCTGTTTCTCCAAGGCAATGTAAATTTGCCGATCGACTGGCTCAGGCGGAAGGGGAGTGGCGGCCGTTTCGGGAGCGTGGAATTTATGCTTACTGGAGCAAACTTCTGGCCCACCTTTAACGGCTAAGCACTACAAAGGTCTTGCGAGAAAGTAGGAGGTTGATTGAATTTGCATCACCCTTGACTCTTGACATGTAATGGCTTTTCATGCTAGTTGGGCTTGTGAAGTTTACCACTATTCTGTGCAAAAAACATAATCATCCTGAGGTGTTTTAAAATTGTTACAAAAAGAGAGTAAAATAGGCGCGGCTATGATCGTCGGGTCGGGGATTGCCGGCATTCAGGCCTCCCTTGATCTCGTAAATTCAGGAACAAAAGTCTATCTGGTTGAAGAAGATAT
>JAGLQD010000187.1 GCA_023136985.1 Candidatus Sabulitectum sp.
GAGCATTGCACCCCGTGGGAATTCAGATCCCAGCTCTGTTCCCGAAAACCGGAGAGATCACCGCCAGCTTCTTTTACAAGCAGAACGCCCGCAGCCATGTCCCACGGTTTCAGGTTCTCCTCCCAGAAACCGCCGTATCTTCCAGCGGCGGTGTATGCCATGTCCAGGGCTGCGGAACCGCATCTTCTCACGCCTCTTACCAGTCCCAGAAATTCTGTAAGAACATCCAGGTCGAAAGTCAGATCTTCCGGAGTTCTTGAATACGGAAATCCCGTTGCTACAACTGCGTCTCGGAGGTTTGTCGCCGGGGAGACCTTTATTTGTCTGCCGTTAAGGAATGCCCCTCCACCCCTGAGCGCAACAAATGTTTCAGAGTGAACAGGATCATGGATGCAGCCCAGGCAGATACCTTCTTCATCAACCAGGGCAATGGAGATACAGAAGAATGGAATGCCCATTGCGTAGTTGTTTGTACCGTCCAGAGGATCCACGATCCAGTATGGTGCCTTTGGAAAGATCCCGTCCCAGCTCTCCTCGCCTATAAATGAAGATCCGGGAAGAATGGTTGTGAGGGCTTCTCTTAGGAATGCTTCAGAGTTGAGGTCAGCCTCGGTGACATACTCCATGCCTTCTTTGGACTTAACAGTGAATCCGTGTTTTCTGTACTTCAGCAGGATCAGCCCGGCTTCTTCTGCGGATTGCACAACTTTGTCTACAAAATGATCAGTCATAGTCTCCCTTTCAGATCGGTGATGTTGGAATTATATCACAGGATACTTTGAAGGAGGGGAGATGGAGTACAGAACCCTGGGAACAAGATTGCGATATCTTGTTAATGATCTGTTGAGGCGCAATCCATTCTGGCAGATACTGGTTCTTTTGCTGGTCTCTCTTGCAATTGTAACCTTGGGCATGCTGCTTGTTGACGGGCATCTGCTTGTGGAGCAAACTGAAAGCAGTTTCTGGTGGTCTTTCACAAGGCTTCTGGACCAGGGAACCTTCATAGGCGATGATTCATGTGAACCACATGTGACTGTTGTGGGCGTTTTTATCACCCTTGGGGGAATTCTGGTTCTTTCTCTTCTCATTGGTATTTTTTCCTCAAAGATAGCCGAGCAGCTTGATGCTCTGAAAAGAGGAAAGTCCCCAATAGTGGAAAAGAATCATTACATTGTTTGTGGAGATGGAGACAGGCTGTACGAGGTGACCAGAGAGCTGGTGGAAGCACGAAAAGAAGGATCTTTAAAGGGAAGTATTGTGATGTTTTCCAGCAGATCCAGGGAGGAAATGGAGGAAGTGCTTGTTCAGCGCCTGGGCAGGAAGAGCGCAAGAAGGGTGATCTGCCGCTCGGGGGACACAACAGATGTTGATTCTCTCTCTCTTCCGGGTTTTCAGAGGTGCGCAGGTTTTGTTGTGATTGGAGATGATGACAGCGAGGTTGTAAAAACCCTGGTTGCGGTAAATTCCATTCAGGGAGAGGCAAAGCCAGTGGGGGTCTGTGAACTTCGGGATCGAGTTAGAGGCAGGATTGCCGGGATGGCCTACCAGGAAGTGAAGTGGGTCCCTGTTCGCGAGATTGTAATGCGTCTGCTGGTACAGGTTGGTCGTCAACCGGGGCTCAGCTCGGTTTACAGCGAAATACTCAGCTTCAGAGGAAATGAATTTTACCTGGAGAAAAGCAGAGAAATAGAAGGCTTTGATTTTAGAGAAATATCCTCGAGAATCTCAGGCGGAATAGCAGCAGGGATATTGAAAAATGGAAAGCTCAGGTTGAACCCCCGGCAGGGAATGATCTTTGACACCGGTGACAGCCTGCTTGTGCTTGCTGAAAACAGCAGTTCCTTCTCTTTTAAAGGTAAATTCCCGGAAGAAAAAGCTTACCTGTTCACGGATGGAATTCTTTCCCACGAGCCCTTGAAGATGCTTGTTTTGTCCGGGCAGAGCAAAAAATTCGGATTCATGCTCCAGCTCCTTGATGATTATTCTGATCCTGGAGCTGAAATAACCGTGGCTGGGTCAATTCCACTTCTGGAAGGAACGGCTCTTCTTAACGCAATTGAATGTACAAACTGTTCAAGAAAGTATGTCAGTGTAGAAAGAACTGATCCCGCAGCTATGGAAAGCATTCATCCTGAGAAATACCACAGCATCATGGTGATTTCAGGAAAAACCAGAGAGATGTCTGACGAAGATGCCGATTCGGAATGCATAATTTCCCTGCTGATCCTGAGAGATATAGAAGAGAGGTTTAAAGGGCAGTGGAAGGCAACTGTGGTTTCTGAGATAAGAAACCCAAGAAACAGAAGACTTGCCACCGCGGCGGGAATAGATGACTTTGTAATTTCCAATGAGGTTTGCAGTATGATAATGGCACAGCTTGTAATTCAACCTGAACTCAGTCAGGTGTACGAAGAAATTTTTGATCCTTCCGGATGTGAGATCCAGTTGCGAAAGGCTTCTCTGTACGATGCAGGTGTCTTTTCAAGCATTGCCGCACAGGGAATTGCCAGACATGAAGTGGTTCTTGGCTGGCTTACGGGAACTGGATCGTCATCAATGGTTTGTCTGAATCCGGACAAAAACGCTCTGCTGCCTGCAGATCGCCACACGAGAATTGTAGTTATTGCTGAAAGGTAAAAAAATGAAAGGATCCGGATTTGTTAATGCCCTCGGATTTGTCACAGGGGTGACTTTCATGTTACTGGGAATGGCTTTCATTGTTGGAGGGTCATTGATAACCGGAACTATAGATTCGGTGCTTCAGGAGTCATCAGCAGGGCTACGGACAGCCAGTGATGCAATAAGAACAGCCACAGAAGGGGTTTCCAGTTCTACAGGAATGGTTGAAGAAGTGCGGCTTTCCCTGGAAAGCTCATCGGAGGTTGTAGCAAGTACAGGCGATGTTATCCGTCAGACCGTGTCTATTCTGGAGGAAATGAGAATTATACTTCCGGCTCTGGCAGGCGATATGGCTTCAATGCCTCCACTTGTACTAAACATGATGCCGGCAAATCACTTTGATGAGGTTGCCGAAAGAACAGAGACGGTTTCAGAAGAACTGGGTTTTTTGAATTCTCAACTGGAAACTCTGGCTGTAGATGTTATTCTAACAGGAGAATCAATTGGTGAAGTGGCTGTTTCCGTTGAAGCAATGGAAGATGACCTGCTTTCTGCAGAGGGATCATTCAGTGATGCGGCAGAAAAGATGGAGTTGATTGCCATTTCTCTTGAGAATGGATCCTGCGCCGGTATCATTGTTGTTTCTTCTGTAGGTCTTGGGGTGCTTATGCTTCTGGCAGGGCTCTACCAGATATCTGCGGGGATCATGATACGCAAACTTGTAAAGGGGCAGGTTGCAAAATGAGATTCGCTGCAATTCTTCTTGTGTTTTTGACCGTCCCCCTGGTGGCTGGTTCGTTTAGACTTCTTTCAGACACTCTTGACCTCGATGTGGGAAGCTACCGTTTCATCAAATTCAGAATATCTCCGGAGATGGCAGAGAGTACTTTTATTTCCGGAGACTTTTTTACCGAGCCCCTTCCTGAGAAGATAGAGTTCATTCTTATAACGGAATATGACTACGTAAGAGGCTGGGAGGGCCGGGGAGAAATAGACACTCTGGGTGTTGTCTATGCAGAAAAGGGCCCTCTATTCATGGAAGTTCCGGATTTTGGGGACTTTGTTTTGATAATTAGTAACCGGGGAAATTCCGATCCTGTAGTTTTTGCAGCAGATCTCTCTGTTTCATTCACCGGCTCGGGGGTTACATATGATTCTCTCCCGTTTGGGATGACTCTTCTTATGACGCTTCTTGCTCTTGGAGTGGTCACTGCAGCGGTTTTACTCACAGTAACCAAACTGTCTTCCGGTAAAGGTTGACCATTCTGGTATATTATTTAGGAAAGGAGGCCGTATGTTTATTTCCACACGAAGCAGATACGGACTTAGGGCCCTGGTTCAGCTTGCCAGAAACGGACAGAGAAATCCTTTAAGTTTATCTGGAATAGCAAAAGAGGAAGAAATTCCCATAAGATACCTGGAGCAGATCTTCGGCAGACTGCGCAGCGCAGACTTTGTTCGGGGACGAAGGGGGCCCGGCGGAGGTTATGTGTTGAGCAGATGTCCCTCTGATATAACTCTGCTGGAGGTCATTAGAGTTCTGGAAACAGAGTTTTTCCATACGAATTGTGTGCTGCAGTGTCCTGACTTCCAGGAAAAAGAGGGTGAATCTAAAGGGAAAGTTCCCGGGTGCTCCCGAGAGAACAATTGCCCTACAAAAAGGCTGTGGACGGATGTTAAGATGATATGCGAAAACTATCTAGGTAAAAATACACTTGCCGATCTGTCTGACGGATCGCTTGAAATGGAGTAAATTCACAATGTGGCAGTATTCCGAAATACTCATGGATCATTTCATGAACCCCAGAAATGTTGGTAACCTTGACAACCCTGATGGGCATTCAGAGGTTGGTTCTCCCCAGTGTGGAGACGCAATGTTTCTTGACATTGATATAGACGATGAGGGCAGGATCGGTGATATCGCATTTAAAACCTTTGGATGTGCAGGCGCAATTGCCAGTGCATCGGCCCTTACTGAAATGTGTCGCGGGCTTCCTGTGGAAGAAGCGCTTCAAATAAGAAACAGTCAGATCGCTGAATACCTCGGGGGAATGCCCCCGGAGAAGTTTCACTGTTCTGTAATGGGTCATCAGGCTCTTAAGGATGCCGTAAAGGATTTTAACACAAAATGTGATGAAATCAGCGCTGTTCTTGCTGATATGGAGATATCTCCGATTCTGGTAAGACCGGGAAGGGTTTACCTTAAATCCGGTGCCGATGTGGAAGCGGTTGAAAAGACCCTTAAGGAAAAAATTGAAAGAAAGGTTTCGGTAGAGGTGAAATAATGAACACTGTTTATCTGGACAATGCAGCCACCACAAGAATGGCTCCTGAAGTTCTGGAAGCCATGCTGCCGTATTTCACAGAGGAGTTCGGGAACCCATCCAGCTTTCACTCATTTGGAAGTTCTCAGATGGAGGCTGTCGAAAAGGCAAGAGGCCAGGTAGCCCGACTGCTTGGAGCGAAGTGTGAAGAAATTTTCTTTACCTCCGGTGGGACAGAGAGTGACAATCAGGCATTAAGAGGGGCTGTAAAGATAGATCCTGATCGCAGGGGTATTGTTACTTCTTCTGTGGAGCACCCTGCAGTTCTGGAAACAGCAAGAGCCCTTGCGGATGAAGGTTCTACGCTTGGTATTGTTGAAGTTAACAGGAATGGAGAACTTGATCTCGAAAGCCTGAAGAAGCTGGTGAATCAGCAGACAGCCATTGTCTCCATCATGGCGGCCAACAACGAGACAGGGGTGATAATGCCCCTGAAAGAAGCAGCGGATATTGCCCACAAAGCAGGTGCTGTTTTCCATACAGACGCAGTTCAGATGGTGGGAAAAAGCCCCATAGATGTCCATGCCCTTGATATTGACATTCTCAGTCTGTCCGCC
>JAGLQD010000188.1 GCA_023136985.1 Candidatus Sabulitectum sp.
AATGATTTAGGGCAAATAAAAATTTCAACAATTGCATGAACTTGTCGCAGTCGCTAAGTGTACGGTATGCCAGTGTCATAACTGTGCAAGTTATGCAGAGCGTTGAGCAGGCGATCTGTTACTGGTGCAGAAACCAAAAATAATCCGGACAAAGGCTCTGTTGAAGCTTCGCTGAGCCTCGGAAAATCATCTAAGAATGAATCATGACGACAATTGTCCAATCGGATGACCTATCGCATACTGAGAAGATAATCGTCTATGTAAATCTGTGATCCGGACTGCGATTGAAAGCGTGAATTGTTTACTGGTACCCCTCATGCGCCGGTTCAAAATTTACACTCTCGCCGGAGATATGTTTCCAGAACAGCAAGCGATATTTCAGCAGGTTCGAGAATCACAAAGCGAGATATTAAGACATAATGAAATCAGATGCTCTGTTAATTCTCCGGTCAAATCCAGACAATGATTCTTAGAACCTATGTTGATTCTCAAAACAAAAAGAATCATGATGACAATTGTCTACTGAACGGCCTATCGCCACTTTGAAGATAATTATCTATGAGAGCTTGGATTCCGAACAAATAATGAAACTGGAACCTCGGTTGATTCATGTATCAAGGCAAATTCCGAATGATATTCCAGCAAACCCTTGTGATTGACAAAATTGGGTATTATCATCTCAAGTAAAGTAAAATATGACATAAGACGACAAAAGGCTCAACAATGGCATGAACTAGGCACAGCCGCTTATGTGCCAACAGGTACTGCCATAACTGTGCAAGTTATGCCAAGCGTTGAGCGAATAGAATTGGAGAATCCTATGAATGGCAGAGTTAAACTTAATAATGACAAGACTTTTCTCGTGACTGACATTCTATTTCTTAATCAATTTCCTGAAGATCAGCTATCCAATACTGTTACATTTGATGCAAAGATTGCAGATTGTCAATCAATCGAAATTTTGCTTGAGCCAGTTCTTTATTTTGGTTTTAAGAAATGCTCTTTGCATCCAATTGATAGCTATTCACCAAATTATCATTCTCATGTTTTAGGCAAGATAAAAATGATATTCTATGGTGTTGAGATTGATATCGGTTTACTAAAAAAGCACATTTCTAATCTATTGTTAAACGGTTTCAAGGGGAATCAAATTTCAGGAAGAGAAGTTGAGTTGTGTGAATGGATTGGAATTGATTTCGCTGATGTTAGAACAGTCCATGAAGCACTATCTCAACTGGAGGCTGACGGGTTGATAAGATGGAGTATCAATTGTATCGACGAAACAAATACTGTCCGTATAGTCTTAATTAATTGAAACTGCCTTTTCTCTAGACAAAGCCACCTTTGAATTGTCTACATCCTGTATTTTTAACGAGTATCGAGCTTTACTAAGAAGGGAAACTATGAATGCGGAAAGCAGGAACGAAGATTTCTATAAGAGCATGCGTGAAAACATACGCAGTTGGTTGGCAAACAAGGGAAAGGGATACAAATATGCGGACTATCTTCTTTTCGCACCCGATCTCTTCCATCTTCTGTGCCGTCTCGCCCTAGATAAGCGAGTACCTGCGGCGCAAAAGGCAAAACTAGCAGGTGCAATTGCCTACTTTATATCCCCAATTGACTTAATTCCAGAAGCTATTGTTGGGCCTATTGGATATGTAGATGATATAGCATTGGCAGCCTATGTGTTGAATAGTATCATTAATTCTGGCCACGGTGAAATCGCTGAAGAACACTGGGCTGGAGAAGACAACTTGCTTTCAGTAATACAGCGAATTATTGAAGTAGCTGATAGCATGGTTGGATCTGGAATGTGGAAACGTATAAAGCAAATTGTGAATTAAACTTAGGCACGAAAGCAGGCGATATATGAGTAATGTAAAAGCGGTAAATGCTTTCTTTTACCCAAAACTAGCATGGGCGATTATTACTGCACAGAATGCAGGTTGGGTTATACAGGAAGGCTATGATAGATATAATGTGCAAATGCAAAAGCAAGGATTTTTTAGCAACAAAAATATGCTTTTGCAACTTGACGCAAACGGTACCGTACATTCATCGGGACCTGGTGGAAATAACCAATTGAGGCGTAATGACAACACGCCTGTGCCTGAATATTATTATCGACAGTTAGATCGGGAGAAAGAAGAAAGCGAGAATACAAGATATTTTAAATGCCTTTTTTGCGGTAAACGTATTGGGCAGTACAAAAACATAGATGGTGATTGGAATGCTTGTACAAGCTGTAATTCATGCGAGCATAACTTCGACATTGCAAACGGTATCCTGCACTTTGATTGGGGCGACGCGGTATCACATGTTGCTGCTAGGTTATCACACGAGAATTTCCGTCCTATAGTAACAAAAGCCGAAAATTCCATATTGGCTAAATATTCCTCAGATATTTCTACATTAATTTACAAAGGCGTTAAGAAAAAGCTAAAGCTGTTTGATGATATAGAGATAGATGTCCCGGGTAACTGCGAACTCGATATGGACTATTATATTAATGCCAAACAATACTTAAGTAACAGCGATCACATACCTAACATTGCGTTTATCGAGGACATCATCTGGGGTCTTAACAGAGAAGAAATAGAGACTAATGAGATCGGGATAGCAATTTCATTAGTGTTTGACATGTACATCAATCTTGCCTTTATAGAGCAGGAAGCATCTGAATCTAAGCGAGAAATCCTTCAATCTGTCGGTGAGAATTTAGGACTAAAAAGAGAATATGTAGAGGCGAGGATAAATGAACAGACTGAATCTCTTTCTCCAGCAGATGAGTTGTATATAAAACTTGCTGCAAAATTGGCTAAAATAGATGGCATAGTTGAGAAGAAAGAAGTAGATGAATTTAAAATTGTACTTGAAAAAATGGGTTGCAACAATAGCCAGCTCAAGTTAGCTCGTGATGTATTTAACAAAGCAAAAACTGATGTGACTGATATAGATGTGATTATTAGCGAATTTTCTATTAAGCTTGTAGATGAGTTACAAAATGATGAATCTGTATCAAACATTGAAATGGCAGTTGTTGGGTATTTAATTGGGCTGATTATGATCACTGCATCAGACGGGAAAATTTGTAATAAGGAGGCAGAAGTAATACGAAAACTAGAAGAGAAACTGAATATTGAAGATGGAATTGTCAGTAAAGTTTTGGAAGGTTTGAATTTCGATGGAATGAACATGTACGAACTGTATCACAGTTACTTGATACTTGAGGTAGCCACTGATGCGACCGATGATGAGGTGAGGCATGCCTTTAGAAGTAAATCAAAGGACTATCACCCTGACAGAATACATTCAATGAATTTGCATGATGATTTCAAGAAACTTGCAGAAAAGAAATTTTCTGAGTTACGAACTGCCTATGATGAGATTATGGAGCATAGAAGGATCTACGGGACTAAGCAGAATGATCCCAGACCCCGAAAGTAAGCGCATTAATGCTCAACAATGGCATGAACATGTCGCAATCGCTTGTGTGCCAACTTGTTACGGTCTTAATTGTGCAAGTTATGCCAAGCGTTAGACAGAAAAGGAATATTGACATGAACATCCCAACGTCACTGATTAGAAGTCATGAAAAAAAGATGCGAGAGAACCCGGATTATGTAAGGAAAATCGAGTGGGCAATTTCTGGAGGTTTAGAAACAGGTCTTACCACTCCGGCTGAGATTACAAATGAAATCCTGAATTTTTGTAAAGTAATTTCCGACGGTAACGAGCCCATCAGAATAAATGTTAAGGCACCACTATGGTCTAGAAAAGCCTGTTGTGAAATGAATTCAAGAAAGCTTGCCGATGAATTGGAAGGAGGGGGAGAACTTACTTATGGCTATAAAATCTGGTCGAATGGAGTGTATGCAATGGCAGAACCTCATTGTGTTCTCCAAACCCCCGATGGAATCCTTATTGATCCAACTTTCAACGCGGATAGTGAAGAAGTAATTCTTTTTGTAAAAAAAACAAAGATGACTTCAACTCAGATCAAGGACCTGAGTGAGAGGCCTTGTGTTGCATTAGATCCAGATTTCGAACTTTGTGTTTTACTGAAAAGAATTGAAGACGCAAAAACTGGTCTTAGCTTTCCTTCAGAAGAGAAAGCCTGGGCACAAGAAATTACATACGCTGATCATTTGAAATTGTTAGCTAAATGACATAACTGCTGGTATAATCTGAAATCATGGAGTGCTAAATTGAAAAAGCTAAAAGTGAAACTTGTTCTTGCTGGACACCTAAGAAACTCTCTAAATCTCCAAAGATTACGAAAATTCAAGTCTCGTTTATTTACTATATCAGAAATTGAAGTGATCAACGTGCTCTCAGAACCACAACATGACACGGAATTCCTTAGTATTAGCTATTCTCACTCTGATATTGATTTGATGCTTAGATCTGTGAATGGAGCTGACCTTATTTTAGGTGTAATGAATTACAGATTTATTGATAATTTCTATATGTATCGCACAGCTTCAAATAAAGCCTGCATTTCCATTTCTGATATTGATCGACTTTTACTAGCTTACGATATCTCAATCGAGAATTTCATCTTAAAAAACATCATTGAGTTGGTTGTGTTTAAGAATACCCTTGGTAGTATCAATACTAAAGACGTTTATCAATATGTTCATAGAGAGACAAGGGGATGTCTCTTTGACATGAACGGAGACAAGCAAGATGTATTGTACAACACTGAACAACCAATTCTATGCAATCACTGTAAAGCTCAGATCAATTCAAAAAATGTTCCCAGTGACTTTCTAGAACATCTCAAAAAGGATCTTTCAAAAATAACTAAATCTAGAATACTAAAAATAGAGGAATTGATAAGAAAACATCCACTACTGTCAGTATTAATTGCCTTGTTAGGAGGGTTATTGATAAATATAGCTACGCAATTAGCCTTTAATTTGATGAAACTAAATGTCTAACAACTGAATGAACCAGAAACAGCGGTCATATTTCAGGCTTTGTGAATACTGTTCTGGTTATTCAGAGCGTTGAAACTAATAGAAAGGCAAGTCAACACATGGACACTTTCGAGGTCTCAAGCTTTAGTGAGTATCATAATCGAGTGTTAATGATGTATAGAGAAAAGCCTATCTACATATTCAGAGGATTGAGAAATGTTGAATATGATCTAGTATCATCATTAGGACGTTGTATTTATAACAAAATCAAGGAAACAGGCCTAACAAAAGAAGTCTTTCTTGCAGAGGAGCAGAACGCATTAGAAGTATTCCAAACTGAAGCAATTTCATTTCTTGATCGTGAACCAAAATCGATTTTTCAATGGCTTGCTGTTGCTCAACATTACGGTCTCCCGACTCGCCTGATGGATTGGACCACAAACCCACTTGTCGCCTTATTCTTTGCAGTCAAAGATGATTCTTCAAATGATAGTGTTGTATATGTTAATAATTTCGAGAAAGATCGATGGATACACGGTGATGACGCCGCTCGTAGTGGTTTCGATAGTAAAGGGATAACTCCATTTAGTATTAGTAAACTTTTTTATTTTCGTCCTTCTGTAATTGATTCAAGGATTGGCGCTCAGAATGGTCTATTTTCAGTGCAACCCGATCCGACAGAAAGATTCCCTCTTGAAAATCTGACGAAAATAGTTATTAAGAATGATTCACGTAAAAGAATACGCTACACGCTTATGAATTATGATGTTACTCCAAGATCATTATTTCCTGGGCTGGAGGGAATTGCTAAAATGATTTTTTGGGATAAATTTAGAGTGCATGTCTAAACTCTATAGCATCCTACTGCACCAAAGTGTGTTGTTGCTATTATTGCTATACATCTTAACAAGGAGATTGATATGAGCTATATTGACGCATTAAAAAAAATTATAAAGTACATATGCGAAATCACGAATCAACTGGATGTATATCAAGTTTTTACATCATATATATCAGGAATTGAGTCACAATCACAGCTGCTGGAGTATCCTGTTCTACAAAAGGCTCAGATGTTTCTTGGTTTTGGCAAAGGCTTAATAACATTCGAAAACCCCGCAGCCGGAGCACGTGCTACAATAGATACAATAATTAGTACTGCCCTCCGTAGAGACGTTTCTCTTTCATTATCAAATAGTCAGCTAGAGCTACTAAGACCATTGTTATCTGACTTGGTTGAGAAAGATTTATTCAATTACCATTATGCTACTTGTACATATACTGACGGTGAAATTCAAGTGCATAGATTCAAATCTGCTGATCTAAGATCTCTTTGGTATTCTGGTAGTAAAGAGCAGAATAGAATTGTTCTTTTAGATTCAGTACCTTCAGTTGAGCTACCAAAGCATGAACCTAAGTTTCTTCTTTGGATAGAACGAGAAAAGGGCCATGAGGTACTAATGAAAATTGAAGATGTATTTGAAGATATTGAATTAACAGGTAACCACTTTAATGTAATTGATCCGAATGTCCACAGCAGACAATTATTGGGATATCTAAGTCCTTATGATAAAATAGATGGCTCAGATAAATAAGAATTGGCAAAATAGGTAGAAAGGTTTCAATCGGGTAGCCAGGGGTTTTTCTCCCCCGGCCCCCACAACACCTTACTATTACCCACAAGTATCACC
>JAGLQD010000189.1 GCA_023136985.1 Candidatus Sabulitectum sp.
CATACACATGAACCTCATAGCCCTTGCGGGAAAGGTAGTAGGCTGCACTGAGACCTGACGGGCCCGCACCGACAACTGCTACCTTTTTACCGTTTGGCTCGCCTGGCTGGGCATCAAGTGCCAATACATCTGCCAGAGATTCAAACTGCTCGCATGCAAATCGCTTGAGCCATCTGATTGCGATGGATTCACCCTGATAACCCATGGCACACACAGTCTCACACTCCCTGGTACAGACCTTGCCGCACATTTCGGGAAGAGGGTTGTTGTCGTAGAATAGTTTCACAGCGTCAATGAATCTGCCTTCAGCAATTGCCTTCAGGTAATCCGGTATGTGCATGTGTGCCGGGCAGGCACTGATACACAAGCCGCACTGAATGCACCTTGCAGCTTCTTCCATGGCCTGGTCAATGGTGTAACCCTTAACGACTTCATCGAAGTTCTCAATTCGTTTTTCCGGGGTCTCGATCTCCATCTGCTCTCTGGGAGACCCGGCCCAGCCAAGAACCTCATTGTTTTGCCTGAAGCCCTTTTCCTGATTGTCCCATGCTTTCTGGTCAACCCCTGGAGTATACACGCAGGTATCCGGGTTCTCAGTTACCCAGCTGTAACTGTTGGTGAAGGCAAGTGATCCGGTGGAGCATACATCGATGCACAGGGCGCACCAGCAGCATCTGCCGTAATCAACTTTTGGCCTGAGACCGGAATCACCTTTGGTGGGTTCAACACCATCAACCTTCACCATATCAATGGCTTTGTTCTCGCAGATAACCTCGCATCTGCCACATCCGATACACTTGCTTGTATCGTTTATATGGAAACCGCGATACCTGTCTGCACCGGGATTCTGCTGTTTGGGATACGGAATGGTATCAACTTTTTTAACAGCTCTGGACCATGCCAGGAATGGAGAGATTACATCTGTGAATTTCATTGTGCCTACCTCTCTATCTCTGGCGGACATGTAGTGAGACTTACCATGATATTTGAAACATCGGCGATGTTAGCTCCCACCAGCATTCGCTCCAGAAGGGGAACTGCGTGGACATATGAAGGGCCTCTGACATGCACTCTTCTTGGCTTAAGGGAGCCGTCACTGACCACATAGTATCCGTATTCACCACGAGAAGATTCAACCCGTGAATAGTACTCTCCAGCTGGAACACGCCACTCGGTAACATTGGGCAGCTTGGTGGCCACCGGCCCCTTAGGCATCCCGCTGAGTATCTGCCTGATAAGGGATATGCTAAGGTCAATTTCTCTTCTTCTAACCATGGCCCGGGCAAAGATGTCATTCCCGGCTTCGGTAACTACATCAAAATCCAGCTTGTTGTAGATCTCGTAAGGAGCATCTTTCCTGACATCTCTCACTGATCCGCTGCCGCGTGCAACAGGGCCCACCAGTCCGTACTCCTCTATCCATTCCGGTTTAACAACTCCTACATTCTGCGTTCTTAACTTGAATATGGCGTTGTTCAATACAAGACGGTCCAGCTCGGGAAGTCTTTCTTCAATCTTTCCCAGAACTTTTTCTACTCTGTTCTCAAACCCCGGAGGAAGATCACGCCGGACGCCGCCGGGTAGAATGAAGATGTGATAAATCCTTGCTCCTGTGAGTTCTTCAAACAGATCAAGAACGAAATCCCTGAAAGTGATGCCCCACATGGCAGCTGTGCCCAGACCCAGTGTGCCGGCCTGTCCGCCGAACGCCATGAGGTTAACCGCAAGTCGGGCAAGTTCAAGAACAAGAGTTCTGATCCATTTTGCCCTTTCAGGCACTTCTATTCCAGTTAATTCTTCGATTGCAAGAGCGTAGCACTCCTCATTGATATCCGGTTCAGGAACACAGATTCTGCATACCAGAGGGAAGTTCTGAATCCAGAGCCTCTTTTCCATGAGCTTTTCAAATCCACGGTGAAGGTATCCCACATGGGTTATGGCTTTGGTTATCTGGTCACCGTCAAACCACATTTCAATACTCATGTTACCGGTTACACCGGGATGCTGAGGACCGAAGAAAAGGTGGGTGGTCTTTTTCGGGTCTGTTGCCGGATTAACACCCATTACTTCTCCTCCTCTCTCTTGCGCCCCATGGGAGTATTCCATTCCCCCACTATGTCTCCGATGTACTGCCTGGGATCCAGGTGTTCCCGGGGCTGTCTCTCTCCGTACACTCTCATTGCATACTCTTCAGTCTCGAAATCTCTTCGCATTGGAGGGGTATCCTTCCAGCCCTCAAGAAGAAAGTCCTCACCCTCTCTAGGGTTGCCTGGAAAGCTTATGCCGAACATCTCGAAGATCTCCCGCTCAAAAGCACTTGCAGCGGGCCATATCTGGCAGAGAGACGGTACAATACAGTTCTCTCTTGGATAATCAGCACTTATGAGTAGAACGGTGCATGCACTGTAATTCTCCAGTATCCAGGTCATCTGAAAAACATCATCCTCTATTCTGTCCACTGTACTGATCAGTTGAAGAACACTGTGGCCAAGGCTTGTCCTGGCCATTACAATAGCATCCATTGCCGAGACTCTTTCCACCTTTACATGAAGATAGTTGTGCTGCTCTCTCACAAGTTTAAGCAGGGGGAAACGGATCTCCAGTTCTTTCTTTACTTTGTCAATCATTTTTTCACCCCTTACCAGTTGTAATCGGGAAGATCCCAGTCAGTGATGATCTTCTTCTGGTTTTCCCTGTAGTAATCCAGGTTTTCCTTGTAGTGCTTCCAGCCCTGCGCTCTGCCGTCTTTGATCTTCTGCATGAGAAGGCTGAAGCCGTCAATAATGGCCTCGGGTCTGGGCATGCATCCCATTACATACACATCCACCGGCAGGTATTTGTCCAGCACATTCAAGGTGTTGTATGAATCGAAATACATCCCGCCGTTAATAGTACATGACCCCAGCGCAACGATGTATTTGGGATCCTGCATCTGCTCGTAAACTCTGATAACTCTCTTCAGTGTTTTTGTGGCGAGATATCCCGAGATTATTAAAACATCCGCCTGCCTCGGCGTTGGTCGCATAGCGATTCCAAACCGCTCCATGTCGAACCTGGAAGTATGAAGCGGACGCAATTCGATTGCTCCGCAGCCTGTACCGTAAGCGGTAACCCAGAGGCTGTTAGCCCTTGCCATATTGGTGATCTTCTCCAGAAGCTCTTTCTTGTTCCCGGGCTTCTCCGGGGGTTGATTACAATACATAGCGCCTCCTAAAGCATCACGCGGACAAGGTCCACGAGGGCCAGAGTGGTAGGAATAAACCAGAGGAACCTGATGCTCTGTTCCGTTCGGAATCTTGGGAACACTGAACTGACCACAATCGGGTACATGTAGAGAAGAAATGTTTTTACGAAAAGACTCAGCCAGCTTGAAGCCCCGCCAAAGAGAAGACTGACGAAAAGAATCAGCTTGGCTACTCCGAACAGAGCCCTGCCGCTGAGCATGAAAGAGAGCATTCTGCTGCTGTACTCTGTGGGTGGACCGATTGGTATCTCCTGAGGAGCCAGAACAATTCCAAACGGGTATGCCATCTGCATTGGAAGGAATGCCAGCAGCGCTCCTGCTGACGCAAACGGGAAGCGGAAAATGTTCCAGCTTGTTATTCCTGCCTGTTGTGCCGCCACAATTCCCTCGATCTTGAAGGTGTGCAGCCCCACTGCAATTGCCACCACTGCAATGGAGAAAGACAACTCATAGGATGACATCTGCGCCAATCCTCTGCTCACTGCAATTACAGCATAGGGATGCCCGGAATTACCAGCCCCCAGAGCCATGCCCAGACAGCCGAAGAACATGATGTAGATCAAAAGGAAAACATCCCCGGCAAAAGACATGTTGTAGGTGATGTTCTGTCCGATAACCAGGGGAACCATGAGCAGTACACAGATCGCGCCTGTTATTCTGAACATTGGCGCCATCCAGAACATTCCTCCGTGATGAATGGAAGATGTTTTTCTGAACAGCTTCCACAGATCGATAAAGTTCTGTGTGACTCTTGGACCCATTCTGCCGTGAATTCTTGCTGTTACACTTCTGGAAATTCCACCCAGTAGCAGGCCCCATGTAAGAGCACCAACTATGGTCAGTGCAACAGATGTGAAGTTAGCTAACATTACATACCTCCATTCAAGAAGACGAACAGAAGCAGGAGGAAGATCAGTGAGTGTGCCAGATATGTTCTGCCGTCACCGGTGAACAATGCCCTGACACCATCCCCGAGCATGTTGAAGGTTTTAGTTGTTCCACGGAAAATTTTCTCCGCATGGATCTTCGGAAGAAACGACAGTGCTCTGGCGTAGGGTCTGAAAAAATTATTCGAGTAGTGGACCTCATCTGCAGAGGGAGGCATCTCTCCTGCAAATCCCAGATCAAGCTGCCCCACATACTTCGGTTTGTGCCCTGATATCCAGAAGAAGACAAATGCGACTCCGAAGAATCCCATAACCATCAGCCCCACCATCCATGCATTCCATGTTCCCATGGCGGTAAGAACCATATCCCCCTGTATCACAGGTGCCAGCCCGGAGAGTCCTGGTATGGCTTCCAGGGTGGGAACCAGGAAATTAAGAAGAATTGTCGGTTTGAAGCCCAGCACCATTATAGCCATGGCAAGAATTGCCTGAGGGATCAGAAGAGGAAGGGGTGCTTCCTTTGCATGGGCATTTCTTGGTGAAAGCTGCCCGAGGAAAACCCCGTGAAGAAGTCTGAATGAGTAGAGGAATGCTACAACCGAAGCAAACATTCCAACTATAAGTACCGGCAACCACCCGGCTTCAACAAGTCCGTTGTAAAGAAGCCATTTGCCTCCGAAACCAGCAAGAGGTGGAACACTGGCGAAGGAGATCACCGCGATCAGGGTGAAGGCAAAGGTCCAGGGCATCTTCTTTACCAGACCACCCAGGTTATTGAACTCGGAGGTTCCAGTTCTGTAAACAACACCGGCTGCTCCCAGAAAAAGAGCCATCTTGAATATCAAGTGGTGAATCGTCTGGTAGAAAGCAGCCGTCCATCCAAGAATGCTTGCAAGCCCCAGCCCCATTAGTACAAACCCAAGCTGTGAAACACTTGCGTAAGCAAGCATTTTTCTGTAATCCGGCGCAAATGCCGCAAGCATGGCTGTTGCAAGTGCTGTAAGAGCCCCCATCCAGGCAAGTACTCTTCCCCATGGAAGGGCTCCGCCTGTTGTGGTCAGAGCAACTGCAACCAGAAGAAGAACTGCCGCCTTCGATGCGGTTCCTGCAAGGAAAGCAGGCATTGTTCCTGGAGCAACCGGGTATGCCCGTATGTTCCAGAGATGTGTTCCAAACTGCCCCATTTTCACAAGAGCAGCAATTGTAAGAAGAATTGCAGGCAGTCCCGCTATGACAAAGCTGCCTTTGGAAAGAAGAATTCCTGCAAGAAGCAGATAACCGGAGAGTGAGGCGAACACTGCGTACCAGAAGGTACCGTTCTTTGCAGCAACACCTTTACTGACCCCAATTACCGCTGCAAAAGCAGAGATCTCCCAGAGAAGGTAGAATGTTAGCCCGTTGCCCGCTGCAGGAAGAATAGTCAGTGCAGCGCCAGAGATAAGAAGCCAGAACCAGTAGTTCTTTTCCCTGCCTGTCCTGTTGAATACCCCTGGCAGACAAAGAAGTGTTCCAACCGCAAACAGACCGTGAAAGATGTTCCTGATCCCGTCTGATGCAATAATTGAACCAGAGAAATCAAGCATTCCCCATGACATCCTGGTGATCCAGATGGCTGCGGTGAGCATAAGAAGAACAGCTGCCACTGCTGATGGCTTTGAGGCTCTTTCAACCCTTACCTTCTCCGATCTGGCACTCCAGAACCGGAACAGGTAAACAGCCTCAAGGAAAAGCCCTGTAAGCACTGCATAGAAAATCACAGGAAAGTTGGATGCCAGATGTGCCAGGAAAGAAAACTTCGCCCAGAACACAGGCATGGGAGGTATTCCTGCAAGAACCAGTACCGGAGCAAGAAAAAGAATGGTGCCATAGCCACTCCACCTGTCCTTCTTCTCCGGATTGCCAAGCATGAACAGACTGAATTTGGCCAGAGATGAGAACACCATAAGTACTGTGACGATCTGCGTATAGAAGGCCCCGGTTGTTGTTCCAGCAGCCACAAGAAGCAGACTGGCATAGGCAGAAGTGGAATAACCCATTATTCTGCCAGAGCTGGATGCCCGGAGGCCTGCAAGCTGACTGAGAACCAGTCCGCCTGCTCCTATCCATGCGTATATGATCGGGTTTCCAACTGGAAGAAGAGGCAGTACTTTTGCTGCCCAAAGAAGCACAGCAAGACTCCATGTAGCACTGTAAAGCCCTGCTACTATGGAACTGGTCCCCTGGTAGAAATCCAACCCCCACCCGGTGAGAGGATAGGCTTTTATCTCTGTAACGATCACTGTAAGAAGAAGTATTGCTACAAGAATCGCCGAGCCCCCTGTAAGTGTCCCCAGAGCCTCAAGTGTAAGCATGCCTGTGGACCGGTACAATGCTGCCACAGCCAGCAGATAGAGAATTGTCACAAGACCGGAAACCAGTGCCGCCTTTATAGCAGCTTCCCACCTGCTGCCGCACCTGCAGGCGGCGGTAAGACCAATTGTTACAATTGAGCCGATTTCCAGGAAAACAAATGAATTGAAAATATCAGTTGCAAAGAGCAGACCCAGCGATGCAGTGAGCAGTCCCAGAACCAGTGGCTGGCTCCTGGGTGTGGTCAAGGCAAATCTTCGAAGAGAAAAGATCGTGGCGGCGTACATGACTATTGCAGCCAGAGTGCCACCAGCTGTGATCTCAAGATTGATACTCAGCGGGGGAGCTCCCACACCGGTTGAAAGTATAACAGAGTTGGAAAGATCATTCAGGTTCCACGCACCCAGTTGAATAGAAAGCATTACCACAGCAGCCAGACCCGCTGTTAGAAGCAGGTAGCTCACTACCCGTGACGCTTTGGGATTCTTTCCAGGCAGCCATGCATTGATAAAGGCTCCCAGAAGAGGCAGAAATATTGCCAGTGCTTTTACCATCTCAGCTCCTTCATACGGCGAATATCGGCAGAACCGGATTTGCGCGAAGCAAGAACACCCACTACAACAAACAGGGCAGCAACTGCCACACCGATAACAATCGATGTAAGAACAAGTGCCTGCGGAAGAGGGTCTACCATTGATGTTACTGATGAATCAACTATTGGAGCAGAGCGCCCGGGAAGGAAGCCGCTCCAGACGAGGATCAGATTTACCCCGGTATCAGCCAGAGTGAAAGCAAGAGCGATCCGAAGTATGTTCTTCCTTGTAAGAACCCCCCATAGACCTATCAACACCAGCCCCAGAGCTGTCACAGCCAGTGACCAGTAGAACATTGCCGAAGCTGTCATTTTTCACCTCCAGCTTTTCTGTAGGAAGCGAAGACACCGGACAATTCGCTTGCGACTTTGGCTCCGATCGCCAGAGAGATCAGTGGAATAATGCCTGCAGAAATTATTCTTCCCGGCGAACCTGCAGGAAGAACAAGGTTATTCAGGAATTGTCCCAGGGTCAGCATTCCCCAGAAACCGAGCAATCCAAAGGTAAGTCCCGCAATAGACTCAATGGAAGTAAGAAATTTTGACTTCCCCGGAATGGTATTGCTACCCAGCATAACAAGCAGAAAAGCTGATGCAACAACTGCACCACCGGGGAATCCTCCGCCTGGGCTGAGATGCCCGTGAGTAATAATGTATATGCCGAAAAGAACTATTGCGCCTGGTAGAATTCCTGCGGTAAACGCAACAATTGAGCTGGGCGGCGTTGGATTGGCTCCTATGGGAATAAGAGTCAAAATAAGCACAACGGCGGTGGATGCACTGAAAAGAACCACAACTTCACCCAGAGTATCCAGCCCGCGATATGCCACAACTACAGCTGTAACAAGATTCACTGAGCCGGTGTCATTCACACCTTGTTCCGTGTAACCCCGGCCAACTCCAATAAGCTCAGAAGGCATTGAATAGTCAGAGACAGACGATACTACTATTGCGGATAGAGCCAGAACAATAACCAGCCCAATGATGGTGCGTATCATTCTTCCCCTCCTATCTTTCCTCTTCCCCAGAGGAAGATCACAGTTGAAATAGCCGCGCCGATACTGGCTTCAGTTATGGCAACATCAGGAGCATTCATTAGCAGGAAAAGAACAGAAGCTGACAAACTCACAAAACCCACAATAATTATCGCGGAGATCAACTTCTTCACCACAAGAGCCGCCACTGCAGCTACAAGCATCATAACGCCTGTCCCTATGGAAGCTGCGGCCAGGAGAGTCATATTCACTGGTCACCCCCTTTGCTTTCTTCCAGGTCGTCGATGATGAGGTTATCAGGTTTCTCAGATGGTTCATTGTGAGCAGCGCGGGCCAGCGCATGGCTCGAAACAGGATTTGTCAGAACAATGAAGAGAACTATGAGAAGAAGTTTCGGCATCCATGAGGGTTCAAATAGACCCAGGCCGAAAAGAAATAGAACCGATCCAAGTGTTGTTGCCTTTGTGCCGGCATGCATTTTGTTAAAAACATCCGGCATTCTGAATACACCGAGACCACTGGCAAAAAGAACCAGAGCACCCAGACCTGTAAAGACGTGGGCAAGTATATCCATGAAACTCATCTCAGCCCCCCGTCCAGATACCTGGCAATTGCCAGAACACCAAGAAAAGAAAGAACAGAATAAACAAGAGCCACATCAAGCAGCATTGACCTTCCCTGAAGAAATGCCACAAGAACAAGAAACCCTGTTGTGATCAAAGTGGTTGTATCCAGTGCAACAGCTCTGTCTGTTGCTTTCCTGCCCAGGATCAGCCTGAGAAAGGAAAGGAAGAGCCCACCACCGATCAGCACAAAGAGAATGATCAGGAATGTATTACTCAAAGATATTCTCCAATCTTCCTGCAAAGCTGTCTACCATAGCCTGAGTGGCCAAATGTACATCACCGCCGGGCAGAAAAACCCAGTGGATAAAGATCTCATCACCAATAATGTCAATGGTGATTGTTCCCGGAGTCAGCGTAATTGAATTAGCCACAATAGCTCTTGCTCTTTCGCTCTTGAGAGTAATATCTGCTTTGACAATACCGGGTTTGATGGGAATAACAGGCTTGAATATTCTGAAAAATATATCTATGTTCGCCTTCACCATCTGTGTCAGAAAGAACAATATGTACCCCACTGCAGCTAGGAATTTTTCGGGGTTTAAAAGGCGAAGAAGATTCCCGGTAAGTGCGCCTTTTACCGCTACTGCGGCAAGAACACTCACAACTACCCCAAGAATGATCTCCTGCAAGTCAAATGACAGCGTTAAAGAAAGCCAGATACCGAACAAAACAACTGAGCTCGATACAATGGACGGCAGGTTCTTTGTCATTTAAGCACCTCCTTTCTTCTCATGGAATGGGTTAGAACATCTAGCTCTGTGGACACTTCAACATATCTGACTTCAACATCATCAGGCACTTTCAGCGGTTCAAGTGTGAAACTTAGAATTGCTTTGCAACCGGCAGCCACAAGCATATCCATTGCCTCCTGGCCTGCGCCTGATGTAACAGCGATCACTGCGATCACTTCTGTTTTCTTTTTTACAAGTTCGGGGATCTCTTCTGTGGATCTTACCTGCATATCTCCACACAGGCTGCCGATCTTTTCCGGATCTTTATCATAAATAGCAGAGTACTCATACCCGCCGGTTCCAGTAAGGCCGGAAATCATAAGACCACAACCAATGCTGCCAGCTCCAATAATGATCACAGGAGGCGGATCCGTGGTGCCAAGAATATTCTGAATGTTCGTTAGAAGATCATCCACCTTGTAACCGGATCCCTGTTTACCGAACTCTCCGTAAATCGACAAGTCTCTGCGCACTGCGGCTGAAGATATGCCGCAATTGGATGCCAGCTGCTGTGAAGTCATTATGAATTCACCCCTGATCTTTGCCAGCCGAAGACACCTTGCATAATGGCTCAATCTCCTGATGGATTTTTCTGAAACTTTTACTGCAATCAATGAAGTCTCCTTTTCTGCTTGTGATAGTTTGTACTATCATTAGTGTACAACAATCCAGCAAGGCAGTCAAGGGTTCAGATAATCTCCACAGAGTGTAGCCTACCAAATTAGTCTGTAATAGTATATACCATTTTGCAATCACTCTATCCTATTGATGATAGACGTTTTGTAAGTCTTATGTTAAAATGGTAATTCTTCCTGCAACTGAGATATTTCCTTGATTTGTACACCGTGACAACAGTAGCATATATTACCAGCAACCAGTGCAGCTGCGCTGGCTTTATTAACACCTAAGAAGCATTGTCTTCTTATTTTTTATCGGCATC
>JAGLQD010000019.1 GCA_023136985.1 Candidatus Sabulitectum sp.
CCAGCTGCTCCACTCTTCTGGAGCTTCTTCCGGAGTAAAACCGGTTGCAAGGTAAAAAAGCTCCTTTTCCTCAGGTGAGTAACCGAAAGAAGAGTTCGGATATCTTATGTAGTCAAGATGAATACCATCAATGTTGTAGTTTTCTGCTATCTCCACTGCAATATCCGAAATAAATTCTCTGACGCCTGGAAAAGCTGGCGACAGCGTTGCACCGACAAGGCCAACTGCTTCTGCCTGCTCCGGTGTGTAGGACATTGAACTTCTTCCATTCCTGTGGGCTGTAAACCACTCAGGATGTGTGTGATAAACATGGTCCTGCGATTCAGGCTCCCATGGTGCCGACCACACCAGATAGGCATTCACCCAGGCATGAACCTCCATACCCATGGGACCTGCCTTCTGAATCACATACAGAAGAGGGTCTTCAAATCCGGAGAAGTCTGCCGGGGGAAGCAAGTCGGATCTGTAATATGCCTCTGCCCTGCCAACCACCTGAACCATTATGCCGTTTGCACCTGCAGCCTGAGCCCTGGCAAGCAATTCGTCGATTTCTTCAGGGCTTGAAAGACCATCTCTTACCACCCAGAAGTATCTGCAATCTGACTCACCTGAAGCCGGCCAGGCAATGAGCAGCACTGATAAAAGAAATAGTATTTTATTTAAGTGAAGCACTGAACTCTTCTTTCTGTGGCCTCAGAAAAAGCTGCCCGATAGCTGTTCTCAAATCTGTTTCTCCGTCTATAATACTTCGTACCATTGATGTTATCGGAAGTTCCACAGACAATCTTTCAGCAAGAGAAAGCATGGCATGAGAAGTTGGCACCCCCTCAGCAAGACCGCTCATTTTTTCTTCTCTTACAAGGGACTCACCAAAATTTCTGTTACGGCTGAACTTTGAAAAAAGAGTGGCCTCGTAGTCTCCAAGATGCGAAAGTCCGTAAACGCTTCTCCAGTCACCACCGGATGCCTGAACAAGACGAGCGACCTCCTGCGGCGCTCTTGCCATAAGCGCACCTTTGAGCCCGTTCATTTTCATGCCGTCCAGCATTCCTGCGGCTATGCCTACTACATTCTTCGCTGCAGCTCCGATCTCGCAACCTGTAAGGTCTGTGGAGCGGTACATTCTTACAAGAGGTGATCCCATTCTCTCCGTGATCCTTATGGATGCTTCTTCACTTAAGGAGCTTATCAGCATGCAGCCTGGAACCCCTGCCACAAAATCCTGTGGATGACCCGGGCCAACCCAGATGCTTACAGAACGACAGTTCAACCCCTCTTCTTCAGCAACCACTGAAAGCCTCTTGCCTGTGGACAACTCAAGCCCTTTCATACAGAGCACAACATCGGTGCCGGAAAGGTCATGCTGTGACAACTGTGCTGCCAGCCCCCGAAAAAGCTGTGCCGGTACAGAGATCATGATCTGATCCGCATCAAGAGCTTCCTCCAGATCAGTTGTTAATTTTACTGAATCCGGCAAGGTCAGATACGGGTTTGATCTACTCTTTACAAGCAGAGCAAAGTTCTCGCTGTGAGCTGGCTCCCATCCTGTTACCTGATACCCCTGCTTCGCTGCATACCATAGATGGAAACTGCCCCATCTTCCGCAGCCAAGTACTGTGATCTTCATCAGGAAAACTCCTTTCCCCTTTGTTGCTGAATATAATATTCCGGCGTTTTTTTGACATTCCTTCAATTCTAATTAACTTACACATGAAAACCTCACTGGAATGGAGATGAAATGAAATTGATCATACCTGCGGTTCTTGCTCTCCTGGTCCTTGCATCCTGCGGTGGTGAAGGGGAATTATCACCAGAGGCGGTGAATGTCCCAACTTTTCCAGTAGATACCCTTGAGATAACAGGATACATCGGCGAGGAGCTTGGTGACTCAACCAATACATTCGGTATTCTTGCCGATGCGGAATATCATCTGGGCACAGGAAACATCCTTGTTCTTGACACTGGAGCAGCCTGTTTCAAAGAATACACCCCGTCCGGCCAGTACATCAGGCAGATATCCCGGAATGGCAGCGGCCCCGGCGAACTCTCTTTTACCACTTTTGAATTCTTCCAGATGGGCGGAAATGTTGTTGCGCTCAACATAATGAAGCAGGGATTTGTGGTGTTTGACGATTCCTTGAATTACCTGGAGGAGATATCTCACTGGGCTCAGAACCCGCCAATGCAGAGCGTTGCGGTGTCTGACAGCCTTTTCGCCGCTTACAAACCTGATTTTGCTGAAGCCGGCGAAGGCAGCTTTGTGATGTCCAGGAGGGTAGTTATATATCCGTACGGTGCAGAGGATTACGAACTTTCTCTGTGGGAAGACTCTATGGAGCTCACAATCAGCGATCTGATCGAAAACAGCTCTGACCTGATCAACGATTTTCTTCTTGGTATCGCCATGGGTGGAAATGAGGATTTGATTCTTTTCTCTCTGAAAGTTTCAGAGGATTATACTGTTCACGGCTGGCATCCTGACGGAACTGATGCTTTCACCATATCCATGCCTCTTGAGCCTGTGGCTAAAACCCCGGAGGAGATAGCAGACGAGAAGATCTACATGGAGGCATTTTTCAGCCAGATGGGCGCTCAAATGGGCGAATTCACACCAGAACCTTACCGGGACATGGTGATCGGAGTGGACATAGGACCCGACGGCAACATCTGGGTGCAGCGGGGAACAATGGAACAGCCATTCTTCGACATCTTCGACTTAGAAGGTGCACTTATCGGTCACAAGGTTTTCCCCGAGTCCGGCTGGACCTGGCAGTTTTCTCTGGGACCTGATGGTATTCTGGCCTGGGAGGATGACCCTGAACTGGGTTACCAGCAGCTTTTCATGGTTCAGTAAAACAGAGACATCTGTATACGAGAAGAGGCAGCCATGTTGGCTGCCTCTTTTCTTTTGTGTGCCAGGATCAGTCTGTAAGAACCATCCGGCATGTTGATATAGCAGAACCGGTTGTGGCAACAACGGTATAAACACCAGTTGCCAGGGAAGCGGCATCAATACTTATCAGATTTGTGCCCTCTGACATACCCGAAGCATTCTTCGTGGCCACAAGTCTTCCAGCGGAATCATAAACCCTGAGTTCAACATTTCCACCTGTGGGGATCTGTACATTGAGGCTGAAGCTACCCATTGCGGGATTTACTGCAGGTGCCACTGCGAAACCACTCTGAACCTGAGCTGATGTCTCATCAGCAGTGCCGGTAAGATTAGCCATGAATACATGAACAAAACCATTGAAGTCGCTGACCAGCAGATCGGGAATTCCATCCTCATTCCAGTCGCTAACCCAGAGTCTTGTGCCGTAGTAGAGATCTAATGGGCTTCCATTGCTCTGAATAGCTTCATAGCCGCTGAACACCGGTGCGGCATCGGTGCCTGTGTTCTCGTAATAATATATCTGGGCATCATTCTCACCCATGATGAGATCTTTCTTGCCATCACCGTTCATATCATAAACCTGTGGACAGCAGCGATATCTGTTTATGTTCGATCCGCTGCTCTGAATGTACGACCAGGTGGTAAGAACCGGGTTTGTTACAGTACCCGAATTAAGATAGAGCCGGATACCCTGGGTGCTTGCTTCATTTCCAATGAGAAGATCAAGAAGACCATCGTTGTTCCAGTCAACAACCACCGGAGCGGAGTTAGCGCCTGCATCTATGGCAGTTCCATTGGCAGTTATGTGTCCTTGAGCTGTAAGGTCGTCTACCCCGGAGCCTGTTCTTTCAAAGTAGGAAACAAAACCGTTTCTGTCCCCAACGATAATATCAAGGAAACCGTCACCGTTCCAATCCACAACCTGTGGATTTGTAGCGCCGGTGCATCAACCGGAAGGAAGAACAATGGTAGTACCATCGGCCTTCAAAGTGGTGTAACTGTTAAACACCGGGGAATCATTGGTATTCTCGTTCTCATAAAAACGAATGTTCCCACCAGTAAAGATTCCAAGAACCATGTCTTTCTCGCCGTCACCATTCCAGTCAGCCACACACGGAGCCCCGTAATACCCCACATCAATTACCGTGCCGGCACACTCCTGATAGTAGTATGACAGATACGCCGGAGGTTGAGCAAAACACAACCCTGCAGTAATCAGAGCAACTATTAGAAGAAATCTCATAGCACCTCCCGTTATATTTCCTGATTAATTTCACGAAACACTACAGGAAGAATACCCACTTTCGTTTCTATCGTCAATGAGTATATGGACAATATAATGTCTATCGCAAAGCAAGGTTTTCTTTACTGCTGTATATATTTATAAATCCGACAACCATGACTAAAAACCGTATCCAACTCCCAGCTGAAAGAACGGAATAAAACGGGAATCATCGTCGTTAAAGAAGTACCCGCCGCCACCGGCGACTCTAAAGATAAAGCCACCATCAGCTGTGTATCTATATCCGCCAGTGGCAGAAAGGAATTTTGCTCCGCTGGTACCTCCGGAAAGTATGCCTTCAAACAGATCATCCAGAAAACCATCGTCATCGTCATCATCATCCGCACCGGGAACATATCCCAGACTTCCCATAACTTCAAAGGAATTCAACATTCTGACATAGTTCAACCGGTATTCCGACCATAGAACAAATGTTCCTGCTGCAACCCCAACTTTGTTGCTGGCATCAAATGAATACTCATAGCTCAATTCAGGAAGCAGCAGCCCCGGTACACCGGTAGATAATGTGAACGCATGTCTTTTAAAACCCTCTGCGGCTGCAAGTGCTGTCAGAATCAAAAGAATCACAATTACTTTTTTCATTCTTAATCAATCCTTTCAGTGAACGAAACCGTGAACAACCCCATGACATCTGGATGCGGTACCTATAAGAAATCTTCCCTTTTCTTTTCTTACCTCTGCAAGCATGGAAAACAATGCCCCGGAAGTTATAGCCCCAACCCCGGGTAAAAGCTGATGAGATCTGACAACAACATTTCTGTAAGATCTCAGACGGACACTCTCAAAAATATCAAAAAGAGGTTCTTTCCTTTTTTTTCCGGTAACCATGCACGAGCCTTCGGGCTCAGGGCAGTCGGATGGGCATCTGAAATCGCTCAGTGAACTGTAGATACACCCGTCTCTGCCTGCTATTGCTCCAGGAAGAAACTCCATAAGTCGAACGGGAACCGGTATGGGAAAACCAAAATGGCTGAGAATCCAGTTGAATGCCACATGCTCCGGCACACAGGGGATCACCAGGTCATCAGGTCTATCTTTCTTCAATGTATCTCTCAGAAACCTCACAGCATCCATACCGGGATGCTTTTCCCCTGGAACTTCAGAAGGCAGTTCAGACAGTATATCCACAACATGTATTTCACAGTCAGACCAGCTACTTTCAACCTTGAATGCAGCAGAGCTTCCAAACCCCCCGCAGCCCATAACAAAGACTCTCTCAGGTTTCAACGATATTGGTCTGCTGAAAAGCATAGAGTAATTACCCCCTTATACCGCCCCCCGCACAAGTATAAAGTATATAATCAGCACGACAGCAAGTAAATAGCCAAACCAGCCTAGTGCTTCCAGCACCGAAAAGATG
>JAGLQD010000190.1 GCA_023136985.1 Candidatus Sabulitectum sp.
GATTGGCAAGAAACGGAGGCGCTGTGTTTCTGAAAGAATTACCTGGATTCGCAATTATCACATGCTGCCCGGCAAGCCCTTTGGCCCTGTGAATGGTGGAAAGAGTCACCACTCCGCTGCGGGTCTCTGGAGGTGCTGAAGGTTCCTCGGAACTCATGGGAGCCTCTCCTGTGAGAGTTTCAAGCAGAAGAGCATAGTCTGCGGTGTTGTGGGCAGTTTCAAGGATGAACTTGAGGTTGCCCAGTCTTCTTGAAACCTGGTACCCGCTTTCCCTCACGGCAGTGAGCAGGCAGGTATTGTGGAACAGGGTCTCCATAAAGGGCCCCGGGGACAGTGTGAGGCTCACTCTGCGGAGTTTTGCAAGCAATTCTTCAGCAGCCATAACAGTATCCGGAGGAGATCCCATTCTCCACAGAGTAATGTCTCTGTCACTTATACCGAAGAAAATAGATCTGAAAGTTCTGGCAAGAGCCATCTTGTCTGAAGGGCAGAGAACAGCCCGAATAAGGTTTGCAGTATCACGAACTTCACTTCTTTTATGAAAATCCCGGCTTGCCTCCACTTTGTACGGGATGCCTTTTCTGTCCAGCGCCTGAACAAGAGAATCCAGATGCGTTTTGGTTCTGAACAGGATGGCAGTAGATGCAGGATCTTCGATCAACTCTGTGATTCTCTCAGCCTGAATATCTGCCATTTCACCTGCGGATACATCAGGAAGTCGGAAAACTGTAACTCCTTCACCTGCTGTAGCATCGGGTCTGGCTTCCATGGAGCTGTAACTGCACGAGAATGGTTCTTCTTCAAGGGGTACCCCGGCGAACAGGGCACTGCCCAGGGCGTTGACAAAGTTAATAATAGAGATCTCACTGCGAAAGTTTACAACTATGGTTTTAGAAAGTGCATGGCCATCTTCCAGCTGTAACAATGTATCTTTGTAGGTTTCAATGTCAGCGGAGCGCCAGCCGAAAATGGATTGTTTTGGATCTCCCACCACTGTGAGTTTTTTCTGCAGGCCGGACTGTCCGAGAAGAGTGCTGAAGAGGTTGACCTGAACAAGGCTGGTGTCCTGAAATTCGTCGATAAAAATGTGGAGGAATCGTTCATTTAGCTCGTGCCTGAGCTCAGGTGAACTGGAAACAGCCAGCATTGCCTTGTAAAGAAGATCGTTGAAGGAGAGTCTTGTGGGGTCACTGTCCCAGGCTGCCCGCAGCTTGTTCACAAAGGGGATCACCAGTTTATCAAGTGATGGAAGAAGAGGGATCATCACCGAATAGGATAAGATCAGTTTAAGCCCTTTATCATTGTATTCCTTCAGGATCTCCTTAACTTCTTTGAAAGATCCCTTACCACCCCAGTTCTTTTCTGACCCGCCACTGCGCTTAACCTTTTGTGGAGCTTTACTTCCAAGAGAATCTCTGGCATCAATAATGTTCTTCAGCAGCTTGTCTCCTGGATCTGAGCACAAGGGGATAAGTGAATCCAGTCTTTTTCCCCATAGGGAACGGGTAATCTTTTCCTCGGCTTCAGTGTCTCCCAGAGGAGAGGAACTTGAGAACCATCGAAATTCTTCGATCCCCGCTGCTATTTCCAGCAGCTCGGAGCTTCCCGGATTCTTTAACGATTCTGCTGATGCCCTCAGTACAAAAGGTTCAGTATCTGCAAGAAAAAGATCCCAGAGGATTGCAATTTCTGATTTGCTGAAGTGTCCGGTCTCCATTGCAAATTCAGGAGCGCTGCTACAGAGATGAAAGTATTCGCGAAGAATCCGTGAGGCAAATCCGTCAATTGTTGTGATCCACGCCTGATCCATAGTGCGTCTCTGTTCCGGAGCGAGTATCTCTCGAATACGCGTTCGGAGTTCGCTTGCAGCGGTTCTGGTGAAGGTTACAATGGCAAGTTTTTCCAGAGGAATGCCACTGTCCACCAGTTCTTTCACTCTGTGGGTAATAAGGGTGGTCTTGCCGGTACCAGCACTTGCCTCAACGATCACACTTCTGTTCTTTTCTGTTCTGATCGTATCTCTTATGGCTTTGTCGGATATCACCATTGATCTCTACCTGGATCGATCTTTGTGTTTTCCGGGAATCTGCCATGCACCATGGAGTCCAATAATTCTAGAACCCTATTCTCAAATTCTCCGTTGATTCCTTCAAGCTCCTCACCAGTGAGAGATTTAAAGGTTATCTCCCCATTGCCTTCCATGTAGATATAGGTTGCTTCTGCAAGCGGAGTAAGATCATTTTGAATTGCCAGATTCCTGTAGAATGGAAGCTGAAAGAGGTTCTTTCGCAGAAGATTGCCAGCAGTTATCGCTTTGGGTCTTCCGGTTTTAAGATCTGCTAATATGTATTTCCCATTCTGATTCTTGAATATCAGGTCAACTCTGCCAACCGCAGGTTCACCGGCAATTTCACCAGTGAGATGTTTTTCACTTGCAACAAAATCCCAATTCTTTTCGGCAAGCATGGAAGTAAGTGAGTTAATTCCTGTGACAAGATGTTCTATCCAGATGTCTGCTAGAGTTTCCGAACCCAGGTGTGAAACAAGGTTCTTCTCTCTGCATATTCTTCTTACTATTGTATCAGCGGGACCGCCATCTCTAAGAACCATTTCTACGCAGCTGTGGACCAGTTTGCCCCTTGCTTGAGGACTGGGCTCGGATCGTACCGGGAAGTTCTCCGATTTTTCCAGTCTCCACACTTTGTTCAGCAGAAAAGCGAATGGATCTCTTGCATAGTTTTCAAGGATTGTGGCACTGAGCATCTGCCGGTTGTAGAATCCGTCACCGATCATTCCGCAGTGGATACTGTCCGGAGAAGGATCTTCGCTGTTGAAACCAAGTCTTTCAGCCTGGCATTCAGACGAAGATGAAAGAAATGGAGGGGCTGCGGGAATCGCTAGAATATCAGCAGGGGAGGCGGGCTGTTGAGCTACATCCACAGTTGAATCCCTGTTAAGCAGTGGGGCAAGAAAAGGAGACAACGCCACAGGTTTACCGGAAGAATCCGTATGGCGACAGATGATGGAAATGCTCTTTTCCGCCGCCTCAAAAAGCTGTCTGAGTAAAAAGCCTTCTTCCGCCCATCTGGTGTCTGCCGAAGGAAGCTGAAGCTGTTTCTTGATCTCAACCGGCAGCCTCGGATCATTAATAATCGGTCTGGGGAAAGAACCCTCTTCCAGTCCGGTAAGAATAACAGCCTTTCTCTGAATGCCCCTGGCTTTCTCAGGAGAGAGGATAGAAACGCCGTCTCTAGCGGCATCTTTCAATGTGACGGAAGCATCAAGAGCAACCGCAGTCATTTCTCTGAAAACATCAAAGGCCACATCATCCGTCAGAGCAAATGCCCTCTTGTGAAGAACTGAATCAGTGAAAATAGCTGGTAAGTTGTCATCAGTGAGAAGTTTCAAAAGTTGAATTATGCGTTTCAGATAATTCTGCGGGGAATCTTCCACTGGAAGTTCCTGAAAATAATCGGAAAGTGCTTCTGCAAAGGGAAACCCTGTTTCCCGGAATGATTCGAGGTCGAACCGGGCACCCACAGCGGCAGCCCGTGCAGAGTAGGAAGCAGCATCCGGCGTGTGTTTCATTCTAATAGCGCCTGTGAGCAGCATCCTTTCTATATCTTTGTGATGAAACCGGTTGTCTTTCAATTGAAGCAGTTCTATAAGAAGATTGCCTGACGGCAGCTCCGAGGCCTTCAAGGTAAGGGGCATTGTGGACGGGATATCTGCAAGGTGCATCTGCTCAGTGATCTGCTTTGCATCATCTCCAGTGGCGATCACAGCTATCTCATGATCTTTACAGGAATACTTTTCCTTAAGGACTCTGATCCTGCTAATTACCGTCTGCGAGAACCCCATACCTGATCCGCAGAGCAGCAACTGAATTCCACTGGCATTGCCGGGAGTTTTTCCTGTGAGCAGATTCTCGGCAAATTGCGCAAGGCTGGAAAGCGGTTTATTCTCATCAATTCTGTGGGTTTCCTCAACGCCAAGCCCGGTGAGAAACTTCATTGTTCGTGCGGAAGTCTCCCGCCAGTGGTGAGAAGGGTGTACCGGGGAAAACCAGAGAATATCTGTGGTTGCAGAGAGCTGTCTGACATATTTCCTCTGGGCGGGGTTCAGGTCATAGAAGCCGTAAAACATACATACAGGGAAGAGATCTGTTTGTTTTGGTCCCTCAGCGTACACTTTTTCAGGAGACGCAGGGTAGAGGTTGTTCCTCATTCCGGAGTAAACGGTGTATCTGCCTGAAGTTCTTAAAACCTCTTCGTGAAGCCCCCTGGTGGAATGAGCTATCACATCCATGTTTTCGGCGGAGACACCCATTTCAATAAGACGCTCGAAAAATGCAGATGCGGCACGGGAACTTTCCGGCCTGTAGCCCGACAGGCACGCCACGGCTGTTAGTTGAGATTCCGGTACAGATGCTCCGGTAACAGATGAAGCAAGCATTTTCGAAAGTGCAGGAAAACCAGGGAGAAACCTTGCGCCTTCAACACTATCAGAACCCATTCTCATCAGTTGTTCCGACAGGGATTGCCCAGCGGTTACAACGGCTACGTTGCTTTGATTTTTTAGCTTATTGAACTCGGTGAGCCATCTGGTCTCCAGAGCTCGCCAGTGACCCTGAAAGATAGCTCTGACAGCCACCTATTTTTTATCCGTCTCTTCCAGCATTTTCCACAGACGCTTTCTGTCTCTTGGCATTCTGTATGTAGAGCCTCCCACAATAAGGCGAACCTTTTCAAGGGAAATTCTTTCAAAAAGAGGATTGCCGGGTCTATCCCCATAAGTTTTTTCTGTGCAGGCTTTCTCAGAACCTACCACCACAAAAGGAGTGATGCCTGCTTCAAGTGCTTTTGCTATGATCCCGGAAGAGCCTGTTTTGTTCACAAAGAATGATTGAGTTACGCTGTCGGCACCCAGGACTGGTACAGCACCCTCTTTGATTACAGCAGCAACTCTGGAATCAGCGATAAGCTTAACGGTGAATCCGTTGCTTTTGAACATTTTTGCACTGTTCTTGCCCTCATTGCCTGGCTTGGAATGTGTCTGATAAACAAGTTCAATACGGTTTTTCCTGTGTTCCAGTGCTCGAAGAACGCTTCCACTGTTGGAGTGGCACAGAATGATGTTCTTCGAGTTGGAAAGACCCTTATAGAGTTGAATACCTGCAGCGGCAGAATCTGCTCTTACCTGCTTCTGCAATTCTTTTGCTATTTCCTTTTGTTTGAACAGAGGGATATTACGCAGACGCTTGGCAAGATAATTCAGGGAGATCATATCTCCGGCATTTGCCATGATCTGATCTGCAAGGTCTTCGCCTTTGAGATACCCCAGAACAATATGGTTCAGTACTTTTATGTATATTCCAGATGCACCGGATGTTGGGTCGTTAGTAAGTTCTTCAATAAGATTGCTCATAGAAACGGGACTCCTTTCTCCAATTATGGCTCCTAATACGACAAGAAATGCCGGTCGTCAACTGCTGATCACGAGAAACAGGTTGAAGATCGAAAAAATTGATTCTAAAAGAAAGTCTCTGAGGCGTATAGAGGCGGGTCTTCTTCTTGAGCTCGGGCAGAAGGAAGCTTCGTTGTCTGTGGCGACATCACTTGTTGAAGAAAACCCAGACGACAATAGAGAACGGGCATTCCTTGCGGACATACTTGCCAGGTGCTCTTCATGGAAGG
>JAGLQD010000191.1 GCA_023136985.1 Candidatus Sabulitectum sp.
TGGCTGGAGTGAAAACTTTGAAATAGTACCTTCAGAGAATGAAGAAGTTATCACAGTAACAGAGCCTGATGTTTCTACAGTATGGGAGCACTTTGATACAGATCTTCCTGTAAACTGGAGCTACCCTGCTCTGCTTAGAATTCTCTCTGGAGATAATGTGAGCATTGCACTGTACAACGGGTCTACCCTCGTTGAGACTCTTGTTGATTCAACAGACAATGACGGTTCCTGGACCTATGCTGGTCCCGTACCGATGAGTTGGACACCTGGAACATCTTACAATATTTACATTGAGGATGATCTTGGTAACTTTGGCTGGAGTGAAAACTTTGAAATAGTTCCTTCAGAGAATGAAGAAGTAATCACAGTAACAGAGCCTGATGCTTCTACAATATGGGAGCACTTTGATACAGACCTTCCTGTATCCTGGGAATACCCGGCACTACTTGGGTCAGCAAGTGTTTTTGGTGCTTTGTCTGGTGATGAAGTGAGAATCGTTCTTTACCACGACACCACTCTTGTTGATACACTTGTTGCTTCAACAGACAATGACGGCTCCTGGGCCTATGCAGGTCCTGTACCGATAAGTTGGACACCTGGAACAAATTACAAGATTTACATTGAGGATGATCTTGGTAACTTTGGCTGGAGTGAAAGTTTCGAAGTAGCCTCTCCCAGTGGAATTGAGGATGGGAACCCTGACATGTACAGACTTCTTCCTGTTTCCCCTAATCCAGCAAGAGGTTCATTTACTGTACAATTTATGATTCCGGAAGTTTCTTCTGTGCAGATCACAGTTTATGATTTACTAGGTAGAGCTGTGGCTTCAATTGCAGATAAGGAATTTGCATCGGGCATATATAGTTCTCAGGTAAACGGGTTGCCTGCAGGTGTATATGTGTGCAGAATGAGAGCTGGTGAATTTGAAGAGAGTGTGCGAGTCATAGTGATTCGCTAACTCTTCAACTTACAAATAGCCGGTGATCATTACAGATCGCCGGCTATTTGTCATTGTCGACGATAATGAGCCATAATAACAGGTATGGATTCCTTTAATGTCTCAAAGTAAATACGCTAAATGATAACATGATTAGAGATTGATTATACTCTCCTCTACTTTCTCACAGCCTTGAATAAGTTTGAACTTGCACGGATTTGTCACTTGATTTCTGAAAGGTTTTAGAATGATTTGTAGAAAGGCAAAACACAATGAGACTTGCTATGGAGGGAGGCTGTTCATCAGCCACTCTTCCAAAGATGAAGATCTTGCTGCTGGGGTTGTACAGCATCTTTTAAGTCTTGGTGTTTCCTGCTGGATTGCTCCAGGGGACATTCCTCCCGGTGAAGACTGGGCCGAGTCTGTGCTGCAGGCAATTGACGGTGCTCTGTGTCTGCTTCTTGTTGCTACAGTTTCATCGTTTCAGTCAGGCCAGGTACGGCGGGAGATTGAGCGTGCAGCTGATAAGGGTATACCTATTCTGGCTGTGGTGTTTGATGGTGCTGCGATTCCTGACTGGTTAAGGTATCATGTTAATGAAGAGAATTTCTTATTCTTCAACAGGCATGGCATTGCTGATGCTGCACTCCGGATCATGCTGAAGCTTCAAGAAAAACCTGTCGGTTACTATGATGTTATGCGGGCAGGCAATTCTTTTGAGAGTACTGACTTTCTGGAGTATTTACAGAAGGTGAAGGGCGAAGATTTCCATTGGTTGTTTTCCGGTGAACGGCGCCCTGTATATGTGCTGTGGATGCGGTTGGGTAATGAGATTCCCATTGGTTCACAAGCATTGATGCTTTCATCTGTGGAGCGTCTTTTTCAAAAGACTGGTGCTGTGCGGGTTCCCGTGGCTCTTTCCGGAGTTTCATATGTTTTTGATGGTCTTGGGGTGGAAAATGCCCTGGAAACCGTTATTGGATGTGGTATTGCTCTTGAGGGCTTTCTTGCTGGTATTTCTGTTAATCCAATTGTGAATGGCAGGGGAGTAAATGCCGGGATAGGCCTTTCTGTTGGCGTTGCAGTTTCATCTTCTGTGTCTGATCTTATTGATGAGATAACGGATGCTGTTAATGAGGCCCGCGGCCTGGCAGAAGTCTCTGAGAGTAAGTTATTTGTGTCGGCAGGCATTCAGAGAAGGTTCAGTTAT
>JAGLQD010000192.1 GCA_023136985.1 Candidatus Sabulitectum sp.
CAAATGCTTTTTGTATTCAAGAATATGATGAATTGTCTCAGGAACGGGGTTCTCGCCAGTCGGTTGCAATGGTTGGCAGGGGGAACGAATTATCATTGCTTATTGCCGCTGCGAAAGAGCTGAATACTGCTGTCTTTGAACCCGGATTTGGATGTACTTCTTTAAAAGTCACTGGGATCAGCGGAGGCCGCGGATCAGGGAAAACCCGGCTCGTCAGGGAATTTGCAGAAGAACTTCAATCTGAATCCAGCATTGCCGTATTTGTCGGGCAGGCAAATGACAGCTTCTGGAAACACGATGGACTCTGGGATTCACTGCTAAAAAATATTCAGACCGTTATTAAGAAAAAAACTGGTTTGGGTGGAACTGATTCCAACGGTTCGGCAGGCATTTCTGAGAGGCTTCGCCTTCTGCTGAACCGGGATGAGCATGGTTGCTCAACCGAACCTTCTGTCGGCGAGCTGGCTGGCTGGCGTGGCTCCCTGCTGGCACTCCTGGAGTCGGTGGCTTTTGTTAATCCGCTGGTTGTGGTTCTGGAGGATGTGGACAGGGCAGACAGCTCAAGTATTGAAACATTTCAAACAGTGCTGGGTGCTCACTACAGTAATGCAAGAATCTTATTTGTACTTACATACAGTGACTTTGCAGGGGATATGGTAAACCCAATTTCATTTTCCACATTAGATGATGTGAATTTTCACGAGATGGAACTGAATCCTCTGAATACTGATGATTCAGAGAAACTGATTACATTGCTTCTGCAGCGTGCAGGCAGCGGATCGGTTGATACCGGAGTAATCCAGTTGCTCATTCGGCTTGGCTCCGGGTCTCCACTGTTTCTTAAGCAGCTGGCAAATCATGTTGTTGAACAGAATCTTCTGAACTCTCATAACCGGGAGTTAAGCAAGATTGGCGAATATGAGTTTCTTGCACCGGCAATGGAGGCTGCGGCATTAACGGCTTTCTCACGCATTGATCGGTCTCAGCGTGACTTGTTAAGAATTGCATCAATCTTAGATGAAGATTTCTGCTTAAATGATATTCGAGCTTTTGATGAGAGGCAGTTCTGTCAGGATGACCTGCCTGATCGCCTTGGGAATCTGGTTGCTGAAGGCTTTCTGATGGTGAATGAAGATTCTTTTGCAGCGAAGTACAGGTTTAAGCATGAATACATGAAACTTGTTGCCCGCAACACAGTTCCCCGGGAAGATCTTAAATTGCTTAACAGTGAAAGAAGGATTTAAAGAGACTGCCTGAATTCTTCAATCCCCCGGAACCAGAACAAATTCCCATAACCGCATTCGTCAGCAATGGATGCAGCGTTTTTCAAAAGAAGGTTGCCTTGTACGGTGTCTTCTATTGCTAGCAGAACTCTACCTTCAGCTGCTGTTGCAGCGATATCCAGAATGTTTCTTTTCATTATTTTTGCAACTTCATTTGCTTGCTCTGCATACTCAACAGCTTTGTTGTGGCTACCTGCAGCAAGCATCACATCAGTCATTATTATGCTTGCTTCAAGCAACTGCGTGTCTCTTCTGTCCTCGTCCACGGTTGCCAGGACGAGAGAGCAGTATTCTTCAGCTGCTGTGTGATTGTTGGAAAGAACAGCAGTCATGGCAAGTCCAATTAGTGTACGGCGTCTAAGAGCCTTGTATTCTTCCTTTTCAGAGATTTCAAGCGAAGACTGTAATGTTTTACTGGCCTGTTTGCATTGCCCATTCTCCAGAAGAGCCCTTCCGCTGCAATCCAGGATTCTGGCTTTCCAGTAGGAATCACTGCTGTGCTCGTTAAGTCTGTCAGCCTTCTCCAGCTCTTCAAGGGCAGAAGCAAACAGCCCCCTCTTCATCAGACAATCCGCAAGGTTGCATCTTGATTTTTTCTCGCTTCTGCTGTTGTCGGCCTGCATGTGCAGTTCAATTGCTTTTCTGTATTCGTTTGTGGCGTAGTCAAGATCTCCGCGGGATGAATAGAGGTTGGCTCGATTGCCAAGTGTAATTGCAAGTGAGCGAGAATCTCCGGCTTTGCGGAGTAGAACAACAGATCTGTCCATTGCAGCCAGGGCTTTTTCATCGCGGCCCATCTTCACATAGGTGTTTGCCTGGTTTGTGAGTACAACTGCTTCTCCGTAGTGGAACTCAACACTTTTAAAAAGCTCACTTGCTCTGTCAAGATACTCTATTGCCTTCTGGTTTTTGTCCATTTCCGTATAGAGAATCCCCAGATGCATACAACTTTTGCCAAGGTCTTTCGGGGCATCAAGGTTTTCCAGCATTTCATATGATCTCAGATACAGTATTTCCGCTTCCTCTAGCCGATCACGCAGGTCACTGATGATGCTTGCAAGAGTTCCCAGAGCACAGGCTGCTTTGTAGCTGTTGTGATGAGATTCCGCCATATCTGCCGACTTCTGAACAAGTTTTACTGCTTCATCATAGCGACCCTGATCTTTTCTTATGAGCCCCCGGGAACAGTATGCTGAAGTCAGATGGTCTATGAGGTTGTAGCGGGTGGCCAGCTTCTCCAGTCGATCCAGAGTTTTTTCTCGCTCTGGGGTTTGCCCTGTGCGGCCAAGGGTTTCCTCAGCAGCAGTCAGTGCGCAGGCCAGTGTGTCAGCATTCTGCTCTGTAAGACCCAGTTCTGTAACGAGAAATTCAACTTCAGCTGCCCATTCCAGAACAGCAGTACTGTGGAATATCGTGTTAACATGGTTGAGGTATGCTGCGGCATGATCCAGCGCACTCTGGTTGTTGCCTGTCTTTTTCCAGTGTTTTGAGATCACACTGGAGAACCTGGAATCACTCTGATGTATACCTTCCAGAAGAACTGCTGCTCTGAGATGAAAATTCTTCTTTGAGTCTGTATCCATTGTATCGTACACTGCTTCTTTGAAAAGATCATGTCTGAATACCAGAGTATCTGCAAAAGAAGTCTGTTTTCTTACTGCAAAGTCATCATTCTGAAGCAGAACAGATTTTCCCAGAGCTGGTTTTGTAGTCACGGTATCCAGCACCAGTTGAACAGGTGCTTCACCGCCTAGAACAGATAAAGCCTGAATGATCAATCTTCTTCCTTCTGGAAGTCGTTCATAATTCTTCTGTATCAGCAGCTGCAAATCACTAAGTTCATTTTCTGAATAACTGACCTGCTGGTTATTCCGGGCATTTGCAATGAGTTCCAGATGAAGAGGGTATCCCCGTGTTGTTTCTGCCATTGCATAAACACGATCTTCATCGAACGAATCAGTATCAATGAGTCGGGTTAAAAGCTCGATTGACTCCTTCGTTCTCAGCGGTTCCAGCATGATCTCTTTTTTTGTGGCAATATGCTCTAATAGCGGTATTCCCACAGGAGTTCCGTTGGGTCTTTCAGGTCTGTATGACAGTATTATGAGAAGCGGAATGCCTTCCAGTTTAGAAAGAACATCCCCCAGCATCTCCATGCTTCCAGAGTCTGCCCAGTGAAGATTGTCAAGAAAAAGGATATTTCGTTCCTGGTGAAAAGATGTTATCAGCAGGTCAGCAATGAAACCCGACACCTGGGCGAAGAGTTCTTTTCTTTCCAGAGGAGTGGTGGAGTTCATATTTGACCCGAGAGGAAGCAAAAGGGCTGCATCTTCAAAAAGTTTGTTGTTGAAGCTTCTGCCCAGAGACTTTTCCAGTGAATCCTTCAAGTTGTCCGAGCTGGCTCTCCAACCTGCCAGCTCTGCCACTACTCTGGCCCAGAGCATGTAGGCAATGTGGTTTTCATTTGCTTCTGCTGACACACTCAGCCAGTTGTATTCCTCTGATTTGATCTTTTTGAGGAATATGGACACAAGGCTTGTTTTGCCCACCCCGGCTCTGCCTTTTACGCTTACCACTATCGGGAATTTAAACTCTTTGTCATCATGAGAAGCTTCAATTGCTGATATCGCTTTATTAAGAGTGGACAGTTCACTAATCCTGCCAACAAAGTTTGGGGGTTGTTGCACAATGAACTGATGAAAACCTTTCAGATTGATTTCTGGATCAATTCTTTTTGTTGTGGAATCAGAGTCCAGCAGCAGCTTCCCTGCAATCTTAAGTGCAGCTGTTTCCGTGTTTCCATCACTTGCGTCCAGCCATTGATGGCTTGAAATGAGGAAGTGCAGCCATTCAGGCAGCTCCATCTTGTAAAGAAAGACCGGATAAATGCTTGTTCCAGATCTGACTGCTACTGTTATCTCTTTTTTGATCCGGTCTGACCTGCACGATCCCGGAGACAATAGAAGTACTATCGGGGAAGATGAATCACAATGGGATGCGGTACAGATCAAAGATCTTGAGCGAAAGATCCTTTCGAATACCTCTGATTGCCTGTTGGCATCTTCAGCAGAACAAATGTTAACGGTCAGCACTTGTCACACCAGTTCCATGAATATCCGCGAAGCATCCTGGAATGCGGTTTTGCCTGTATTGCATTCTCACCACTATCCATACCCCCCCAGTAAAATATTTATTCATTGATATTATAGGTATCTCTGCCGATGGTGTCCACACTCATCTTGCCGTAATGAGCCAGTTTATGTCCGTCTGACTTGTTCACTCTCTTAGGCAGAATCTGAAACTGTGCCGATTTCTTCTGCTTGCCCACCAGGGGCATATTCTCAATTGAAGACCGAGACTTGAACATCTTTGAGATGAACCTTCTGGAACAAATTAACAGTGAATGATCTTGATCGATGACCAGTATTGCCTGTGTCTGATTACCTCAATATCTTTTGGGGTATTGGAATGCATGAATGTTGCTGTGCTTGAAAGAGCTTGGTTTGTAATTTGTAGAACAGGAGATTGAATGAATTTCTTATTAATACTAGCGATCCTGCTTGCCCCGGCATCACTTCACACCAGCAAGCAATTGATACCAAGTGATACTTATGATAAATCTTCGCCTGTTTATATATCCCCTCCTGCTCTAAGAAGTGTATTCCCGGATGCTATGGAATTCGTAACTATTCCCTCTGGTACTTTCATGATGGGTTCTCCCTGGTCGGAGGAGGGTAGAGGAGGAGATGAGGGCCCTGGTCATTCAGTTAATGTTTCTTCTTTCGGATTGATGACCACAGAGGTAACTCAGGGAATGTGGGAAGTTGTTATGGGTGAATCTGCTTCTTCACATCATGAGATGAGTAAAGGTTCTGGTAACAATTACCCTATGTACTATGTATCCTGGTATGACTGTCAGGAGTTTATAAATGAGTTGAATTCGATTGACACGGAACATATCTATCGTCTTCCCAGTGAATCAGAGTGGGAGTATGCCTGCAGAGCAGGCACGACCACTCGATTCTACTGGGGCAACAGTGATTCCGAGAGTACCATGAAGCAATATTGCTGGTATGAGAAGAATGCAGATGATGGTTACTGGACAACTCCACATGCATCGCAAGAGGGAACTCAACCGGTAGGCAAAAAAATCCCGAATGCCTGGGGACTTTATGACATGAATGGTAATGTTTGTGAGTGGTGTGAGGATACCTGGCACAATAGTTATGATGGAGCTCCCATCGATGGTAGTGCCTGGGTATCTTCAGGGGCTTATTCGCGCGTGGAACGTGGCGGTAGCTGGTACGGCGGCGCCGGGGGCTGTCGTTCTGCGTGTCGCATCTACGGCTTCAGCGCAGGTCAAACGAACACCTATCTGGGCTTCCGCCTTGCCAGGTCAGTTCTTTGATTTCCTTACCCTCTGCTCTTTTTACCTTTTACTTCTTTTTTTTCTGCTTTTTCTTTTTGCGAAGGGTCAGGGCGAGTACAGTACAGTTTTTTCGGTTGCTGTTTTCAGGCTTCCCAGGCGGGCGCACCGCGCAGCAGGTGCATGCCCCACCGGAAAAGTCGGGAAACAGCCGGATTTTTAGGTAAGTGTCGAGAAAAAATTGTATTTGTACGGAGCGTGGTTTGATTATTGGAAGTAACACTATTTGAGTATTTGATTGTAAATGACATGCATGGACGAGTGATGCATGGCTCTCCAATAGGTTTGTCGCAGTTAGCCGTGAATTTGTAGAACAGGAGATTGAATGAATTTCTTATTAATACTGACGATTTTCCTTGCCCCGGCATCACTTTACACCGGCAAGCAATTGATACCAAGTGATATGTATGATGATCCCCCTCCTGCACCTTCTCGTCCTTATACACCTCCAGCGCCAGTTCGTACAGAGTCCAGTGCTGGTAGTGTTTCCTCAGGTCCGCTTTCAGGTATGGAATTTGTAACGATTCCTTCCGGTTCCTTCAGAATGGGTTCTATGCCAACAGAGGAAGGTCGTGGTAGTGATGAAAGCCCTCGTCATACCGTAGATATTTCTTCTTTCCAGTTAATGACCACAGAGGTAACCCAGCAGATGTGGGGTGAGGTAATGGGAAATAATCCTTCATATTTTGTAAGCCCCAACCGCCCAGTTGAGAAGGTGTCTTGGGACGATGTACAGTTGTTCATAGAAGAGTTGAATTCTATTGATACAGAGTATGTTTACCGTTTGCCCAGTGAATCAGAGTGGGAGTATGCCTGCAGGGCAGGCACAACCACTCCTATCTACTCCGGTACAATGAATATTCTTGGAGAGAGGAATTGCCCTGAACTTGATGATATAGCGTGGTATGGAGGTAACAGTGGAGTAACAGATATATCCAACGGATATGATTCATCCGACTGGTCCGAGAAGCAGTATTCGCACACCCGTGCAGGCACCCATCCGGTAGCAACAAAATTACCCAACGACTGGGGGCTTTACGATATGCTTGGTAATGTATGGGAGTGGTGTGAAGACACTTACCAGAGCAGTTATAAAGGAGCTCCCACTGATGGTAGTGCTTGGGTATCATCAGGGGCTTATTCGCGCGTGGGACGTGGCGGCAGCTGGCTCGACGGCGTCGGGTACTGTCGCTCTGCGGATCGCCTCGGCAGCGGCGCAGGCGGCAGGTACAGCTTTCTGGGCTTCCGCCTTGCCAGGTCAGTTCGTTGATTTCTTTACCATTCTGACTACTGCGGGACTCTTCTGTTATTGGTCGAGTTGTTTCGCTCCTCGAGAAAACTCAATGTGTCTTACTTGTAACAGGGAAGAGCCATGTTCTCGGAAATGGATATCTGCTGAAGTCGAATTTTGACAGGTTATTCTGGTAAGGCAATGACATATGGACGAATGTATATTAACACTATACCTTGAATTGGAATTGCCGCAACTCGTAAATTTTTGAATGAAAAGCTATTGTACTTCAGGAAAGGTGGGCTCTCCTATGCAAACAGATCTCAGGAAGAAAATCAGCGAAAATTCATTTTCTCTTGTATTTCACTTCACCTCAGTGGTACTGATAGTGGCTGTTTTACTTTTTGGTGGATGTAATTCCAGTTATGTACTTGAAAGACTTGATGATAAATCAAAGGATTCAGAGCGAATGACTGTTGAGGGAGCGTCTGAAGGTTTGTCTATTTCTTCAGAGCGACCGATTTATGGAATAATTACAGATATTGGTGTAGTTGAATTTCAAGCTTACAACAGCACTGACAGTATTGTAACCTTAGGCATGACTCTAATTGTGGTAACCGTGTCAATGGCTATGGGGGGGGTGGACCACCCCTGGCTGGGGTGGGGGTACCACTGAGCAGTGATTTCTTACACCTCTGATTTTCTGTTTTCAATCATTTTTCTCCTCTTTTCAGCAAGTTGGTTCTGCTACGCTTTTCTTCTTTCTTAAAGTGAGATTGAAAGATCAACGATCTCAAAATATCCAGAGTTTCTCATGGCGACACTTGTTTCTCTCTCTTTCCTTTCATTTTACCTTTTTCATTTGAGGTGTCTGGTCTTCAACAAACTGAGAGTTTAAACTCAATTCAGCAGGCAGCAGCCATCTACCTGTTGTACAAGCAGATGGCTGCAATATCCTAAAACTATTTACCCTCGCTTTCTTCGTCGAGGGAAATCATACCTTTTCTTTCCCGTTGTCTGATGCTCTCTGCACTCTTTGGTATCTCAATGCAGTGAGAATGATGAGTTAACCGGTCCAGAGCAGCTGAGGCCATCAACTGATTTCCAAATACCTCATCCCATTCCCTGAGAGATCTATTGCTTGTTATGACAACAGATTTTCTCTCATAACGGTCAAGAATTATTTCATAAAGATCATTAGCATTCTGGGGCGTAAGTTGCACCAGCCCAAAATCATCAAGAATCAGCAGATCAACCCTCTGCAGCTTTCTCAAGTACTGAGCGTAGCCGCCATCTGCACGCCTTGCGTTCAGATGACCAAGCAACTTGTGTGTGGGTTTGAACAGTACCTTGTATCCAAACTTTACTGCCTCATTTGCCAGTGCCTGGGCAATATGACTTTTGCCAGTCCCAGAGGGGCCTGCAAGTAGTACATTCTCTGACCGGTTAATGAATTCACAAGTCATCAGCATTTCAATCTCACCACGGGGCACGTGGGGAGATAATCTGAAATTAAACGAATCGAATCGCTTGCCGGAATCTACGCAGCCATCCTTCAAGAGCCTTTCATACTTCTTACTGTTTCTCCTGTTGATCTCATCATCAAGCAACAACTGAAAGAACTCGATGTAGGTTAGATCCTTGTCTCCAGCCTCTTTAATTCGATACTCCAGAGAATGTACCATGCCTCCCAGTCGCAGAGTTTTCAGCTGTGGCATTATGCTCTGAGCTATCATTGAACACCTGCCTCTGGAAACATCTCCTGGGTATCGCGAGCCAAATCATGCTCTTCACGAGTCAACGGGATGAGTTTCGATTGATCATCATGTATAGGATCAGATTCAGTTCCAGCAAGAAGAATCCTCTTTACACAAATGAAGCTCTGGTCCTGATAGTGAATGGCTCGTTCACAAGCCTTCTCCAAGCGATCCTTACCATACTTCTCTTCAAGAGCAAGCAGCTTGTGAACACTGGATAAATGATCTTGAACCTTGTCTGACAGCAGTTTGTCAACAAGCAGGAATATTGAGTTACCAAGCTTCCCGGCTTTTACAAGACAAACTTTAGGCGGGTGCTCAGACCAGAATCTTTTCTGCCCGGGGTAATGATCCAGATTGGTTACCCGTTGACCTTTCCCTGATACTCTTGCATGAGTGGCAATTATCTTTGTCTCACAGTATATCTTAACAAGCAGTCCTTCTGCGTAGATATCAACATGCTTGTCCATGTATGCATATGGAGCAGAATACCAATTGTCCTCTATCTGTATATGCAAGTCATTGGGTAACTTCTGCCGAGAGGCTGTTGTGTAATTGAGGGGTTGGGCAGGCAGAGCTTTCAATTCATTCTGTTCAACCTCTCTAAAATCTTCAATTGGTCTTTTCTTTGTTGTTCCATGAATTCGAGTCCCAGCAATTTCTTTGGTCCACCTGCGTATCCTGATGTTCATATCTGCAAGATCTGTCCATAGCTCTCCATCACAAAATCCTCTTTTGACGTAGTCAACTCCCTTTTCAACTTTTCCCTTGTGAGTCGGAGTGTATGGTCTACAAGGACTTATAATGAATCCGTAGTGCTGGGCAAGCTTCTTGTATGGGACACTAAGCACCGGATCACGAAAAATGTGCTCTTGAACGGCAGCCTTCAAATTGTCGATAACCACCTTTTCAACCACTCCACCAAAGAATTCAAAAGCACGCTCATGACACCGGAGCCACGTGTGCATCTTCTGATCAAACACATGCTCAACATACTGATGACGACTGGCTCCCAATGTCATTATAAAGATGTAAATACGAGTACCTTCCGGCACTTTGAGGTAACACTTCGTTACTTCACCAAAATCAACCTGAGCTATTTCTCCAGGCGCTGTCTCCAGCCGAAGCACTGCTCTTTCTGCCGGGCTACTGTCAAGATAACGACAGTACCTCTTAACTGTATCGTAACTGACAGTAACTTCAAAATTCGAGAAAAGTAGTTGCCTGATTCTCTTGCGCGTGTAGTTGAGTCGTAACCAACCCTTTATAACACCACTGTAAGGCTCGAGGCTCGATGTTTGATGCTGCTCGGTAACCTTTTTCTCTCTACTGGCCAATCTCTCAGCAATCATCTCTGGTGTTGGCATTAACACTTCTGGAGATAACCATCCGTTTTTTTCCGCAAAGTCGTAATACTTTTTCACCGTCTTTCTGTCGATTTTTGT
>JAGLQD010000193.1 GCA_023136985.1 Candidatus Sabulitectum sp.
AATCTCTGGGATCTCTAACTCTCTTGTATAAAATTCTCGCCCCTGAGGCCTGCTGTCTGAAAGATTCAACATGACTTGCAATGGAATTCTCTAGAATGTTATCCCCCAGGATCACCACGAAATTCTCTCCTCCGACAAATGCTCTTGCCAGACCGATGGCCTGGGCAATTCCACCCTCTCCTGTCTGATATGCATAGTTCAAACTCCGGAAACCAAATTCTCTTCCATCACCAAGCAGCTGCATGAAGCTTCCTGCGCTGTTTCCTCCAGTAACCACCATGACATCTCTGATCCCTGCATCAGCGAGGGTTTGAAGCGGATAGTAGATCATAGGTCTGTCGTAAACCGGAAGAAGATGCTTGTTTGTAATGCTTGTGAGAGGTCTTAATCTGGTCCCAAGACCTCCTGCCAGAACAACACCCTTCATATCAAACTCCTTATCTTACAAGTGCGAATTTCAGTAATCCTGCTTCTGAATCCGGCTGGTCTATGTGCAGGAAGTAAATTCCTGATGCTGCAGGATCGCCATTAATGTTCAATCCATTCCAGGCTATATCATCGCGGCCAGTGGATAGAAACTCGAAGACAAGAGAACCGTTCAGATCATAGATCCTGATCTTCGCAGGTGTATCGGGAATCCCTGCAACGCCAAGTATATCGCCATTGCCTGGCATGAACGGGTCGGGATAGACCACGGCAATTGAGCCATTACCGGAAAGACCCGACTCAAGTGCTCCCTGCCAGAAACCATGATCGGTGGCCATCCAGAGATCACCATTATCACTGTCTACTGTAAAAGCGTAAATATTGCCCTCTATCAACGGACTGTTGAACGTGGTGTATTCCTCAATGACTCCTGATGCTCTAAAGTATCTTTTCAGTCCTTCGCCTGTGGAAACCCATACACTTCCCAGAGCATCGCATTTAAGAGCGATCACTCCCATATCGATCTCACTGACTTCTGTAACGATCCCATCCTGGATATATGCCAGACCTGATGCTGTGCCTGCATATACCACGCCGGAACGATCAATGGCCAGAGAGGTCACAAGGGAAGAGGGAAGACCGTCCTGAGTGGTATACGATTCTCTTACCTCTCTAAGATCTCCGTCAACGTAGGCAAGACCGCCATCTGTTCCCACCCAGCAGTATCTTCCGCCGGTGGGCAGTACAGCGTTCACTTCTTTGCTTGGCAAACCGGAGGAACCAGTGATACTCACAAATGATATGGCGGTTGAGTCACCGGGAGTCCAGGTCAATCGACTCACTCCACTGGTTTCAGTTTCAAAAAGCGTTCTGTGGCCAAACCAGACATTGTTCTCATCTCCCTGTTCAGCACAGAAGACTCTGTCATTCACCAGGCCATCGTTGCTGTCGAAGTGAATTGTGTTTACAACGGTTCCATCCTGCCACGAGAGCCAGTCAATGCCATAGCCCACTGAAGAGACAAATACTCCGCTCCCAGAAGGGCAGATGGCAAAACTCTGAGTGGCATATGTCATAAACTGTGTTACTGACTGCCACTGCCCATCTGCAAGTACCGAAGCTCCTGCACGGTTGCTTGAAGTCCAGATACTGCCGTCTGAAAGAATGGTGCAATCTCTCAGATCATTGGATACAGGTCCGGATTCCGGAAAGGTTCTTCTCCAGGAGCCACTGCTGCGAAGGGTGGCCAGCCCGGCTCCTGAAAGCCTGTTGTCAGCGTATGTATTGGCCAGGACACCGCACAATATGTTGTTATACCACACAAGACCTGTAAGCGCATTTCCATGCAGATTCGAGTGGTAACCCTGCCATACTCCGTTCTTTAGAATGAAACTCTGGTTTGTACAACCCACTGCAAGCCCGCCTGCTCCCCAGGCTATTGAAGAAATATTTCCGCTTGGAAAGAGAAGCTCCTTCTCCCATTGCTGACCCGGTGGTTTAAGGAACAGCCCTGCAGTTGTAGCTGCCCAGAGGGTATCATTCTGCCATTCCAAAGCTGTAATTGAGACAGGATCGATGTTCTGAGCAGCCCATGAACTTTCCTCACCGGGGTCTGCTGATCCCGCAAGAAAGACAAGGCCAGCTGTTGTGCCAACATACAGACCTGAATCTGAAGGGGAAAGACAGGTAACATTGTCGGACGGAAGACCACCATTGGTAGAAAGCGTGGTGAACGTTTCAAAGAAACCGAATTCTCTGATACACAAGCCCTGTGTGCTTGCTGCGTAGATAACAGAATCCGCAAAAGTTTGATTGATACCCAGATTCAAGGGAAGACCATCGATCTGATTGAAATGGGTTTTTTGTCCATCCGGGGTGAACATGTCTATTCCGCCACCGTTCATTGATACCCACAAATTTCCTGACTGATCGTAGTTCACATGGGAAACCCTGTCGTATGACAGCTTACCGGGGAATGTCCAGCCGGAATCCGCAACAAGTTCTTCCCCTGTTTCTGAGTAGTGAGAAAAGAGAAGACCACCTGAAGTGGCTGCCAGAATAACATCACCTCTGATAATAATTCCGCTGCCCCCTCCATAATGAGGGAAATGCTCCCACTGGGTAACTCTTCCGAAAAGGGCGGCAAAAATAAGAAATATGCTCACAGTCTCTCCTCCCACCATTTGTAAAGCAGCTCAAGGCTTTTCTCAAGGGAATTCTCGGGGGTCCAGCCAAGAGTTTTCAGTTTAGCCGGACTGCCGATCTGGCAAAACTGGTCTTCCTGGCGAAGAAGTCGCGGATCAGTCATCGTGCTGAGCCCTGCCCCGGGGATACTTGTTATAAGAGTTAGAAGATCCCCTATGGAATTCCCGTTGCCTGAACAGACATTGTATACTTCTCCGTGCTGACCGTTTGCAAGAAGAGAGGCATAGGCCATAACAACATCATCAATGTATAGATAGTCTCTTACGGCATTAAGGTTTCCAGTGCTGATCACTCCTTCGCCTGATCTGACTGAACGAATGACCCTTCTACAGAAGGATGGTAGAACAAAGTGCCCTGCCTGTCCCGGGCCGAAATGCGGGAATGAGCGTGCGATCACATTTTGAACCCCGGAGTCACTTATCAGTTTTTCTGCTTCTAGTTTACTTTCACCGTAGGGGCTTTTGGGGTCAAGTGGAGATAACTCATGCAGTATATCTTTAGAGGGTTTGTAAACCTCTGCTGAACTTGCAAAGAGGAGCAGAGCGTCCCCGGCTACTTCCTTCAGCCAGCGGAGAACGCTTCGGGTTCCCTCATAATTAACACTCATAACCTTTTCTTCACTGGTATGTGAATGCGCAACAGAGCTGAGCCCTGCCAGGTGAATAACATACCGTACCTGTCCCAGAGAGCCGGGAGGAGGTCCTGGAAGTTTCCAGGCTATTTTTCTTACCCCTTCAGGAGCCTGAAAGTCAGTATTGATATCTGTGGCAATATCCCCTTTACCCAAATGGAAGAGCTTCATGAGCCTGGAGCCCACAAAACCCGCTGCACCTGTGACCAGGACAGGTCCATCATCCAGGGTAAAATCACCTATGACTCTGCTCAATTGAGTTCTCCCAGTTGTCTGATCTCTCTTTTCAATGTAATTCCACTTGCCTGCTTTACCCTGAGGATCACATGATCTATCAGCTGCATCACATCAGAACTTGTTGCTCCACCGGTGTTCTCAATGAAATTTGCATGGATGGAGGAAACAACTGCTCCTCCCATCCTCGTTCCTTTTAAACCGCTATCCTCAATCAGCTTCCCCGGGGGAGGTCCGCCTTCAGGGCGGCGAAATACACTTCCGGCATTGGGTACCTGAAGCGGGAACTTCTCTCTTCTCAACTTGAGAATTTCCCTGGCTTCTCTTCGAAGGTCTGTTCGGCTTTTCCCATTATCAGAAAGCTTTAAAGTAACGCTTATTACCACAGTGTCTTCATTCTGGAATCGACTGGTTCTGTAACCGAAACCGCAGTCATCAGCTGTAAGATAATCAATCGAGCCCCTGGTATGAACCACCGTGACCTCTTTCACCAGTTCTGATATGGAAGAACCGTAAGCACCTGCATTCATGAAAACAGCTCCACCTGCTGTGCCTGGAATACCCACTGCAAAAGTCAGCCCCCCCAGACCCAGAGAGCAGGCAGCACCTGCCATTGATGGAAGGTGAGCACCGCCTCCTGCGGTAAGAATGGGCCCGTTGAATGAGAATTCCGCAAGTTTCCCCCGGAGCAGAACAACCACACCGTGCCACCCTTCCGTAGGAGCAAGAAGATTTGAGCCTTTGCCCACCACAACCCATGGAAGCGAATTCTCTGAGAGGAATCCAATTGTGTCCTGCAGCTCCTTCGCGGTGTTCGCCACGACTGAAGCAGCAGGGCCGCCGATGCCCCATGTTGTGTATTCAGCCAGCTCTATAACACGAAATCTGTCAGGGGCGATCCTCATTGCCTTATCAAAGATCATTTCCGGTAATCACCTCCGCGAAGTCCTATAAGGCAAGCCCCTACGGCGAGATATGTAAAGAGGACAGAAGGTCTGCCGTGATTCTCTGCAAATCTAAGGACTGTTCTGTACACAGATCCCATAAGTGCCGCACGGGTGAGCATTCTCATAAAACAGAGATGAACCGGCTTTGAGAATAGAGGTTCAACCCACTGGCTGCCCAGCAACCGGTTAATATCGGGGTGTTTGTCAAGCATGTATCTCAAACCTGTTCCACCGTATTCAAGCATCTTTTCGGAATGTTTACGCACAGATACATCATCCAGGTGATCTACTGCCAGATCCGGTTCCCAGTGGAAAGACACACCTGACTCGTGCAACCGGTAACCCAGTTCTGTATCCTCACCACCGTAACGGTTTATGGCAGTGTCAAAACCTCCCGCCTCTTCAAGAAGAGTACGGGTTATGGAAAGATTTCCTGTAATGAAGTAATTCCATGGGAATTCGCCAGCAGCAGCATTTCCCATAGCTCTGCTGTCAAACCATTTCTGCCATGGAGTAGCTTTATCGCTATACGCATTGACCCTTCGGCCCATAACAACATCGGAGCCTGTTTCGTGACGGATCTCAAGATGTCTTCTAAGAAGAGATGGAGCAAACTCAAGATCTGCATCCATAAGCAGTGCTACACGGGCTTCAGATGCTTTCAATGCCTGGTTTCTGGCTTTCGGCCTGACTCCTCCGGGATAAATTCTTAACACCTTCAAAGAACACAGCTCTGGAAGTTCTTCCAGCTGCCGGGAGAATTCCTGTGCGACAGGGATATCGCTTCCATCGTCTGCTATAACGAGTTCCCACGGGCTTTGAATATCTTGAGCAGCAAGGCTTTCAAGGAATCTTATGAATGTGTCACCGCCATTTTTTACCGGTACCAGAACGGAGATATCAGGAATCATTGATGTTGCCTTCCGGTATTTTCAGTGCATCGCCTGTTCCCAGAGATCTGAGCACCTGGATTATCATCACGGTCACAGCAGTTCCTGCAAGAATGGCGATCATTCTGTAGTTGGGATCCATCCCGGACAAGGGCCCGGAGAAAACCGGTACGATCACCATGACAACCACTGCGAAAAAGCTCACTGGAAATACTTTTCTTCCTATCCAGAACAGAGACAGAGCCATGAACATGTTTGTTGCAAGGGTGGCAAAGGCTGCTCCTACTGCTCCGGCTACTGGAATCAATCTCAGATTGAATCCTATGTTGATAACTGCACCGAAAGCTGTCATCCATCCTATGTATGTCGTCTGACCGGTAAGAAGGGGTGCAGTTTGAGATATGGTGAACAGCGCATACATGGCGGCAGATCCTGCGATCCATGGAAGTACTTTTGCTGCTGGCAGCCAGGCACCCCCTCCAAAGACCGATACGATCTCGTTTGACAGAAGAGCCAGGATCATAGCAGCCCAGTTTACTGTTACCATGAATAGAAGGCCGGTTCTACCCAGCTCGTCCATTCTTCCGCCCTCTTTTTTCTTTCTGAATATGTACCGGTGCCAGGCCATACTGAACCCCAGTGTGAGCGGGGTAAGAATAAGAACGGCCCGCCCGGCCCATTCATACCAGCCGCTCTGCGCCAGATCTGTGGAAATAGTTCTGAGCATGAACATATCCGCGCTGGACAGCACAAGAAGAGCAAGACTTGCCGGTACAAGTGGCAGGCTGAACGCAAGCATGCTTCCTGTAAGTTTTTCCGGCACAGGAACAGAAGAAGATTTTTTTGTAAATTTCCATACAAAGAAAAAGGAAAAGATCACAGCCAGAATAGTAGGAAACCAGCGAGCTTCGAGAAAAGACTTTATGGCATCTGCTGTGTCAACCGATCTGAGAAGGAAGAAAAGCAGCCCCAGAGAAACCATTCCTCTGGCGAATTGAATAAGGAAATAAGTGCCTGCCATTCCTTCTGCCCTTGGCATGGAAAGGGCAACCTGCAGCAGAGCCACAGAACCGCCAAGAGCGAGAGCATGAAGAAGAAGGGACGGATTCGTAATATGAAGAAGAGAGGATATCCTGCTTCCAAGGGTTACAACCAGCACTGCTGCAATCAGCAGAGGAATAAGAGGAAGTATTATTGATCGCTTAAGAACGGCTCTGTGAGCATCGGTGTGGTGCCAGGCTCTGATTATGGAAGCAGGAAGACCAAGAACCACTATTCCGGCAATGATCTCACTGATTATTCTTACAACACCCAGCTCACCTGCCTGCTCCGGGGTAAGAAATGAGCTCATAAAGGGAAGGAAGGCAAACTGAACAAGACCACTTACCACCATGGCCAGCGCATAAAGAAGGGTTTCTTTTGCCAGGTCTCTCTGGCCTGATCCGGTCATTACTCTGTCCAGCCCAGTTCAGCGTATCTTTTATGCATTTGCTCTACCACAGATCTCCAGTGGTGGGTCTTTCTTATCCAGCCTGGTCCTGCTGCTGCGTATCTTTTTCTGAGCTGCTCATCAAGAACCAGCCCTGTAAGAACTTTTTCCAGGTTGTGAGGTTCTGCCAGAGCGAATGGATGGTCGGGAATGAAGTTCTGATAAGCCTCGGAGAGGTTTGTTACGGTACACATGCCCATTGCAAGGCTTTCCAGAGAATTTACTCCGTAGCCCATGTCCCCGCTTGCTATCTGATCTATTGCAATGTGGCATTCCGATTTGAGTTTCAGTACCCGGGCATTGGACATGTTCTCGATCAGAACAAGTTCTACCGGAAGTGTTTTTGAAAGTTTTTCCACAACTTCCACTATTTTATCTGTACCTTTCACCGACCGCAGACGGGGGGCGTGACAGATCTTCACTACATTTCCCACAGGGTTTGAAGCAGGGACAAGAGATGAGTCAAAAGGAAGAAACTGGTATTCCAGTTCAGGGTACCTCTGGAAGAGATCGAACTCACAGGTGGTATGAAGTTCCGTGGCATCCCACACCGGCCTGATGGCTCCCCGCATCCGCAGGTCAAGACCGTGATAGTTGGAAACGATATGTCTTCCGGCAGCCTTGAGTTTTTTTACATCTCTGCCGTCCCTGAAGAAACTCATACCGCCCTCCAGGACATGGATGTCAAAATCCCACAGGTTGTACTTCTTTACCGCACGGTTGACCCCTGGCGTCCAGGCCAGATCTCTCAGGGGCATAAGTATCCGTTCCACCCTGGAGGGTGTCCAGAAAATTC
>JAGLQD010000194.1 GCA_023136985.1 Candidatus Sabulitectum sp.
AAATACAATCCCATTGCAGGCGCCATGGAGATATTTCATTCTACAATGTATTACGGAACCTGGCCGGAGTTATGGGCATGGATATCTCTGGTGGCCTGGACTGTTGCGATCCTTGCAGCGGGCCTTCTGATCTTCAAGCGCATGGAACCCTCTGTTGTGAAGGAGCTGTAGCGTGCAGAAAGGTCTGATTCAGTTCTCTGATGTCTGCCTTGATTACAGACTCTACCGAGACAGGTCTGTAAGCATCCTGGAAACATTCATGAATGTTTTCGGACGGAAGACAAGTCGCGACTGGTTCCGCGCTCTTGATCACGCTTCTTTTCAAATATCACCTGGCGAATCTGTGGCTCTGGTGGGCTCCAACGGTGCAGGTAAATCAACCACGCTCAAACTGCTGGCTGGAATTTACAGCCCTACCTCCGGCAAAGTTGGGACCTCGGGAAGAATTGCCTCGCTGCTTGACCTTGGTGTTGGTTTTCATCCTGAGCTTACAGGTTCAGAGAATGTATTTCTTAATGGAGCTCTTCTTGGTTTTGATCAGAAAAAAATGCGTGACCTTCTTCCTGGTATTGCGGAATTCGCAATGCTTGAACGGTTCATGGATACACCTGTAAAGTATTACTCTTCAGGGATGTTCATGCGACTGGGCTTTGCTCTGGCAACCAGTGTTGACCCGGACATACTTCTTATCGATGAGGTTCTTGCAGTGGGTGATGCTTCCTTCCAGGCAAAATGCTACGACAAGATATTCGGTTTTCGTGAAGCCGGGAAAACAATTGTGTTCGTGAGTCATGACCCGGAAGCCGTACGCAGACTGTGTACCAGGGCAATCTGGCTTGATGCAGGCAGGGCCAGAATGGACGGTCCTGTTGATGATGTTCTTGGAGCCTACCTCGATGCCAATGCAGGAAGACTTCAGAATACAGCTGCCTCGGCTGCACCTCGTGAATGGGGCAACCGCGAGGTATTTTTCAGCAGGGTTACACTTACAGACGGCCATGGAATACCAACCAGATCTTTCAGGCAGGGAGACACTCTAAAAGTAAACACCCTGATTGAAACAAGAGAGGGCAGAGAGGTAAAGAATATTATTCTTGGTTTCTCCATTCACCGCCCGGACGGAGAAACAATTCTTGCCTCCAATAATCTAGAGAACGGAGAACCGCTTCTTACAATTTCAGGCTCAGGGGAAGCATCGATTTCCATTACCCCTGAAATAGTTGAGCCTGGTAACTACCTTCTTTCAATATCTCTCACCGGAAACAGCACAGACTACCACTGGCAGGACCACTTCTATCCCATTTCTCTGCTTGGTGCAAAGCAAACACCGCCACTCAGAATAAACAGTCTCAGTATGATTGGTACCGATATCAGATAGTTCCTGCTGCTGTAGAAACTCAAGTAGAATACAACCTGGTAAATGGTTGATTTTGCTTCTTGTGTCTGGCAGGCAGATCAATTGCTATATTCAAGTGAACAGAAAAAAAGGAGATACTAATGGCTAAAGGTAAAAACGCTCAAAAGAATGTTAAGACAAAGCCGGAAAAAACGCTGAAAGAGAAACGCGCTGAAAAAAAGGCAAAGAAGGCTAAAGGTTAGCCAATAGCGGTGATCCGGTATTGATCACAATAAGGAAACTATCGCAGCTGGATGCCATAGAGCTGTCCTCCATGATTTCCACCGACGGAGCTCTAAAAAAGTATCTTGGATTTGGTGAAAAAGACAGGCTGGGTGCAGATGAATTCCTGGAAGACATCGGGAAATGGTGCCGGAGCAGAGACGCAATTTCTTTTGCCATACTGCTTAACGGTAAAACTGCCGCTGGTATCATTTCTTTAAGCCGAATCCACTCCAGGGCAAAGGGAGCTCGAATAGGCTATTGGATAGGCAGCGATTATCGTTCCAATGGATACTGTACTACGGCATTTAAACTTGTTGTAGATGAGGCAGCATGCATGAATTTAACAAAGGTGATCTCTATGATTGCAGAGAATAATATGCATTCAAGACAGATATGGGAGAGAATTGGTGGCTATGTAATCGGGGAAGATAAAGGCAGATTAAGCTATGAACTTCCCTGCAGGCAGGGGCTGCAATGGTTATTCTGCTGAAAAAAGTTTCCATTGAAGAAAAGCATGTGCTGAGGAACCTACTTGAGCTGTACCTGTACGATTTCAGCCAGTTCGATAAATGTGATGTTAACAGCCATGGCTTGTTCGGCTACAAGTATCTCGACCACTACTGGACAGAGCCGGGAAGGCACCCGTATTTCATCATGGTAAATGGCAATCTGGCCGGTTTTGTCTTAGTTAATGATTTCTGCTACCTGTGTAAACCAGGTGAAGCCAGGTCAGTTTCCGAATTCTTTGTTATGAAGAAGTACCGCCGGATCGGGGTGGGGGAAGCAGCTGCCCGGAAAGTATTTGATCTGTTTCCCGGTAAATGGGAGATCGTTCAGCACCCTGAGAATAAACCTTCTATGGAATTCTGGGAGAAAATTGTATCAGAGATAACCCGCGGACAATACAGAAAACTGGAAGCTGTCACTGAAGATTGGATCGGACAGGCTCTCATATTCAGCAGCAATAAAATTTGATGAACTACTCTGGGTTTAAAACTTTGTATGGACCTGGTTGCTTTGTCTGGAGCGGAGAGATGCTCCACAGAGTTTTTCTTGCTTCGGACTTGATCACAGCTGAACAGAGAATGAAAAATGCCTATCCCGATGCACTGCATGGTTGCGACAGTTTCAGGGATACTGTTGCGGCAGAACTTTCAGCTCTTGCCAAAGGTGACCTGGGTGTATTCCCCCTGAGAAACCTTGATTTTGGAACCATATCTCATTTCAGGAAAGCAGTGCTGCATTTGCTGTCAGGTGTATTACGGGGAGAGACAATTTCCTACGGGAAGCTTGGGGAAAAAGCAGGCTATCCCCGGGCCGGCAGGGCAATAGGGAATGTAATGTCTATAAATCCGTTCCCTTTGATCATCCCCTGTCACAGAGTGGTAAGGGCAGACGGTTCGGTCGGTTCATATCAGGGCGGAACGGCCATGAAGATGTACCTGCTGGAGGTGGAGAGTGACAGAAAGTAGGCTTGTCTCCAGTTTTATTCTAGACAATCTTAGTGACGGGATCTCAAACGGTTCGTTCCAGGCAACCGTGCTTCTTGCAGATATGACAGGTTTTACCCGTTTAACCCATCAGGCAATGCGTCTTGGTGATGGTGGAGCAGAATGGATCTCCAGCATTCTCAGCAAGTCATTCTCTCCGTTCATTGAATTCGTGGAGGAAGAGGGAGGGTTTATTGCTGAGTTCGAAGGGGATGCCGCGCTGGCAGTCTTTCGTGGAGAGAGACCTGAATTGCTTCACCATTCTCAGCAGCTTCTAGAAGAAGTTTCAAAAAATGTCGGAGAGGGAATTACATTCTCAGTAACTTCCGGTTCAGGCAATGTTCAATGGGGAGTCGGCGGGTCAGGTGATATTCTGTATCAGCTTTTTCATGGTGCTTCAGTAGCTGATGCATTCAGCTTTGACTACAGTATTCCCAGCACTGAGAAGTGGAAGGAAGCCGCAGGAGGAACTTCCAGATTCTTCCCCTCTCTGATCACCGGGAAAGATTTTGGTGGGGAATTCCGTACGGTATTTCCGGCATTTCTCTCTCTTCAGGTTTCTTCCATTCATGAGGCGCAAGTTTTTTTTAAGTCAGTATGTGATTTCACATCAGCAATGGATGGCTTTCTGAATGGGACATATCTTCGAGGGAAAATAGCTACTGCGCTTGTAGTTTTTGGAGCACCCAGAGCTCATGAAACCGACGCGAGGCGATGCGGTGAGCTAGTCACCGGTCTGATGAAACTGTTTCCTGCTCTTCGAGCAGGGATATCAGCAGGCTCAGCATATGCAGGGTTTGTCGGATCCGGAAACAGATGTGACTACACAGTACTTGGAAGCAGGGTTAATCTGGCTTCAAGGTTGTGCGGTAGAGCCGAAGAAGGAGAGATCCTTGCAAATGGTCAATACATAGAACTTGTACAGCATTTTTTCAAAGTGGAACATGGGTGTACCCTGCAACTGAAGGGATTCACAGATCCTCAACAGTGTTACAGGATCAGTGACTCTGTTGCAGAAACCGGAAATGATTTCCGATCAGGCAGGTTTGTGGGCAGGGCAGAGGAAAAAAAGAAACTGCTGGATTTATTCAGCTCCAGCATTCACCAGAATAAACTCTCTACTGTTAATATTTTTGGTGAACCGGGGATCGGAAAGAGCAGACTTCTTGGCGATTGTATTATCAGTTCCGGGCAGGATGTGTTTAAACTGGTGCTATCAGGGGATGAATTCATGTCTACCAGAGATCTTTATCCATGGAAGATTGCCCTTAAGTATGTCTCTGAGTGCTTATTCAGTGATCTGTTGAAGAATACCGAACTGGGAGATTTACACAGTGAACTTCAGTGGGCGGAAGGCTGCCTGATTCGGTTATCAGATCACTCCATGAAGACAGTTTCTGATGAGAATCTTGCTTACAGCATTTCTGTTCTTCTTGATTCCGTTGCAAGAACCAGCAGGTTCATTATCGGTATAGAGAACCCCAGCAGCATGGATACTCA
>JAGLQD010000195.1 GCA_023136985.1 Candidatus Sabulitectum sp.
GAGAGCCAACATAATACACCTCTATCATTATTTCGTTATTCCTGCATGTCCAGCATGCCACGTATCTGTAATTTAAATGGCAATGGTATCGATCTATCTCAAGAGGCGAGAAGTTTCGCCAGCTCCCTTGAATAGGACCATCTGCCTGAAGATCCGCAATCAACAAGAAAAATAGCTTTTGAATGTCCGCAGGCATCCTTTTTAGCCCTCGGGCAACCTTCTTCTTAACTCGGACTTCATATTTCATTATGGTTATAATATAACCTGTGTCTACGAGAGATGCAAGTTATAAATTCCAAGAAGCGAACTACTGTTTATGTGGTTTCTCGATAAAACAGGAATATGATTCTGACTGTGTTAAAATGAATTGGTTCCTCGTTTATGCTAAAGCTGGTAAGTGATATAACTTCTGATGCTCTACAGGGTTTCCCATAATTTGTGCTATTTTTCCAACTGTTCAGATGATCATGGCAGCCATTATGCAACCTTCAAGAATACCATAATCCCCATAGACAAACCTCCTGCATTGAAGTTCCTGAAAGAAGCTGCATTATCGCGTTTATCTTCCACAAAGCAAAGCGGGTGCCCCGGAAGGGACACCCGCATACAAGAAACCGGATACCGGTTGTACTATATCTCGGAAGGAGGCTGCATCTGAGAAGCAAAACCCTGAAGCATCATTGCAAGCGGGATAACCTGATCAGGTTCGCCGGTGATGAGGTTCTCGGCACCTTCAAAACCAAAGCCGGTTACAAAGATCATGCCACCCTCTTCAGTGGGGTCGGTTGGAATAATAGTTGCTTCCATAATGGGGCTTATTGGAAGCTCCATGGAGATAACTGCAACCATGCTGCCCTCTTCAGGATGAGTCATGGTGTACTCTATACAGTCAAGACCATCAACTTCTACTTCCTCCATACTGAATTCAGCATCTTCAAGCTCTGCAAGGAACTCTTCCATTTCACCATCTTCAGCATCGATCTGCATGCTCTCTTCAATCATCTCAGGATTGTCTGCGATCATCTGTTCAACAAGTGCAGGAACGCCAGCCATGTCAAGAAGCATGAGCTGCGTGCCGTCAAGAACCTTGACCTGCTTGATGGCGGTAAGGGAAAGCATCATGTTCTCCATGGTGTCTTCGTTACCAAGCATGTTACCATCCTCAGGCATATTCTCGCGGATATATGCAGCAGGGTCAGCAACAAATTCTTCCATGTAACCACCGCTTACAGCAATGAGTTCTTCAACAACAGCAGGGTCCACAAGTACCTGCGCAAGAGCTTCTCCGTCCATCTCGATCTGGTACCAGAGACATGCTGTACCGTCATAGTCTTCTTCAGCAACGATGGAGAGCTTGAATTCTCCGTCTGTGCCTTCCACGGCGTAGGCTATCCACTGGCCAACTTCCGGTGCTGTAAATTCAAAGTCAATACTTACTTCATCGGTACCTGAATTTTCACTTGTTTCAACGGCTTCACCGTTTTCACTGGTTTCACCATTCTCGTCTGCTGGAGCCGGGCTTCCCTGCTCGCCGCAACCGAAGGCAAAGACTGCCAGAAGAACAGCCAGCATCATTGCTATTTTTGTCATTATCTCCCCTTTGTTTGGTCAACCCTAATCAGTTGACCTTAATTGATTCTTCAATCTATTCTTTATCTTCCTCAGTCTATTTTTATAAGCGACCGAACAGAAACCCCCGCTTCTTCTATCTTCTCTGCTCCACCAAGGAAACTCAGATCCATTAGAAACGCTGCAGCAACAGGTATGCTTCCATCCCGCCTTATTAACTGTATAGTTGCAAGGGCTGTGCCTCCTGTGGCAACCAGGTCATCAATTATTAAAACCCTGGACCCTTCAGCAAGTGAATTGCAGTGCATCTCGAGAGTATTGGTGCCATACTCCAGGGTGTAATCTTCACTGATAACATCTGCAGGAAGTTTACCGGGTTTGCGAACAAGAATCAGTGGAATACCAAGCCGGTCTGCGATTATACCACCGAACATGAAACCTCTGGATTCAACAGCTGCCACTGCATCAAATTCAACATCCTCAAGCAGCTTCAGCAGGTGGGTAACAGAATCTCCCAGTGCGCCGGGGTGGGTAAGAACAGTGGTAACATCTTTGAATACAATACCCTTCTTGGGAAAATCCGGAACATTTCTGAAAAGATCTGCAATCTCACTGACATTGAGCATCAGCCATCCCCAATCATTTCAAGCACAAATTTCAATGCATCCTCCGGTGTGGAAACGATTCTGACACCTGGAATGCTCTTCCACATACCGAAACAGCATACCGGCTTCCCTGCCTGAAGCGCAAAAGCAATCTCTGACAGAGTTCCGTAGGCTCCTCCTATTGCACAGATAACCTTTCCCGCAAGAACAACCTGCCGGTTACGCGAAATGCCAATTCCAGAGGGCAGTGCAACCTTCACAAAAGGATTGGCTTCTGATGATTCCTCTCCTGGAAGAATTCCAACGGTAAGGCCACCATTCTCAGAACAACCCATACAGGCAGCTTCCATGACCCCGCCACCACCTCCACAGACAACAGAAAACCCTGCTGCTGCTAGAAGCTCACCCAAAGCATATGCGAATTCAGCATCTTTATCAGAAGCGGAATTCCCACCTATAACGGTAATCAGTCTGTACATACTTGTAAAATAGTAAAAATCGAAAAAAATTCAAAATAACAGGAAAAATCTGGTCGGGGCGAGAGGATTCGAACCTCCGACCTCCTAGCCCCGAACCAGGCGCGCTACCGGGCTGCGCCACGCCCCGACCGATTTGAAGCGAAATCTAACCAATTAGAGCCTCTTTAGCAACCAATGCATGGCATCACAGCAGGAAACTGAGCCCTGAGAGTACGCCTTTCATTATAAGGGTAATTATCGCTCCTGCAATCAGTACGCCAAGAAATATTGAAATAATTGCTTGTTTCCTGGGTATATCAAATACAAAAGCTGCTGCACTGCCTGTCCAGGCGCCTGTTACCGGAAGTGGGATAGCCACAAAAAGTGATAATCCAAGAGCCTCATACTTCTTAATGTGTGGCCCTACCCGCTTTCGCGTTCTTTCAAAAAGCCATGTAAAGAACCGGTCAAAGATCTTCCACTTTGACAGCCACCTGCTTACCGGGCCAAGAAGCATAAGAATAAATGGCACAGGCAGCATATTGCCAGCTACTGCAAGGAGATATACTTTCCACCAGGGCCAGTTCCAGCTCTCTGCCATAACGGTGAATGCAACTGGAATGGAAGCTCTGAGCTCAGTTACCGGAATGGCTGAAAGCAGCATAAGCACAAATTCTCCTGGAAGGCTCTTTAGACTGTTGATCAATGCAATAGCAATATGCTCACCCATTCCATCCCTCTTTTCCTATGAGTGGAACAAAAGAACAGCTGAAAGATGTAATTCTTTCCAGCTCTCCATCAACTTTTTTCCACACGCTGAATTCCTGTGATGACTTTGTGCCTACAGGTACACCGGCAAGACCACCCTCCTGCAGCTGATCCGCCAGAGAAGCAGGCAACTCTGGAGCACCTGCGCTGTAAAGAATACCGTCATACGGCGCATGAGCAGCCCAGCCGGCACTCCCGTCACCGTAGCGGACAACAGCATTGGCTGCGCCGGTCAGGCGAAGATTAGCTCTTGACGATTCAACCAGCCCCAGAACTCTCTCTACACAGTAAACCTTCTTAAACAGTCTTGAAGCCACTGAAGCCAGGTAACCACTGCCGCTACCGATCTCCAGGAGATTTCCACCGAACACAGGCTCCATTGCGGAAAGCATTCTGAAAACAGTTGCCGGCTTGCTTATTGTCTGTCCGTGTCCGATTGGTAAACTGCGATCAGTGTAAGCCATCCTCTTCCAGCCTGGATCAACGAACACATCCCGCTTTACTTCAGACATTGCACCGAGAACCCTGGCGCTTTCATGGGGAAAGAGCTTGTTGAGCAGTGATGTCATTTCAACGGCTTTTGATATCAAGAAAACTCCTTGGATATGAGGAAAGGAACCCGAGGGTTCCTTTCCTGATGTTCCATGGTCGGGGCGACTGGATTCGAACCAGCGACCACTTGAACCCCATTCAAGTGCGCTACCGGGCTGCGCCACGCCCCGATTGGAAGCACAATCCTATTCAAGGAATAATCATCCGTCAAGTTCTGTTCTGGGCTGTCTTGAAATATCTCTGATAATAGTCTCCAGATCGGTACAGATATCCTCCAGCAATTCTGTTGATTTGTTTTGAACTTTCAGGTTCAAAGCCAACTGCCCATCTTTCTTTTTCAACTGCTCAATCTGCTTGCGGGCACCCTCAATTGAGTAGCCCTCATCGTTAAGAAGTTTGTCGATTCGCTTCAGCAGATCGAGATCATGAGGTCTGTAACACCTGTTCCCTGCTTGATTCTTGTGTGGTTTCAGAGAAGGAAACGCACTTTCCCAGTAATGCAGAGTGTGGGATTTGATGCTGAGCATCTCACTCACCTCGCCAATTGAGTAGTAAAGTCTTCCGCTTGCTTCTTTCATTTCCCCATCCTCAGAAGTTTTTTCCACCAGGGAAGATTCTTGTTTTTCAGCTCTCGTATTCTTGCAAGCCCTTTCAAAGCAGGCTTGTAATCTTCCTGCCACGAAAGAGCATCGGTGTAAGCTCTGATTGCGCTATCTGTCTGATTACCCTTCAGGTACATATCCCCGATCAGAGAATGGATCTCCGGGTTGAAGTACTCCACCTCACTGGCTTTTTTCAGCTCTTCAACAGCCTCGCGAAGCCTGCCACGCCCTGCGGCTGCCTGAGAAAGCAGTTTTCTCAGTTCAATGTCCCGGGGGTACGCGATAACAGCCTTGCTCATAAGGGCATTTGCCCTCCAGAAATCACCCGCCTTTATCAATTTTCTGGCTTCATGCCTGATTCTTTCAAGCTTCTTTTTGCTCATTAGTCCAGAAGAAGCTCTTGCTCTGCTTTCAGCTTGCTGAGTATGGGGCTCAGTCTCCCGGGATGAAGAAGAATCAGACTCTATCGAACCTCTTCCATCATCAGTTGAAATAACTTCTTCCCTGCGGATCACCTCGGGAGTGCTGAGCTTCTCATTGTATTCAGTTCTTTTCCGGGGTTTGCTGAGAATAGTATACGCTTCGTTTATAAGAGCAAATCTTTCCTGAACCTTAGGAGAATCCCCTGCCACATCAGGATGATGCTTAAGAGCCATTCTGGCATAAGCTGTCTCAATGTCATCCTGGCTGGCATTTCTCTTGATGTTAAGTCTCTGATAGAAATCTAACACTGAATTCTCCTTACCCCTGTTTATAACTTATCTTAAAACTGTAAACCTCTGAGAAACAACCTGGTTTCCATTCTCTGCGCGAAGGAAGTAAATTCCATTCTGCAAACCGGCAGGTACAGTCCAGTCTTCGCTTGCAGGAGTGGCAACAACTCTGCCAGTCACATCAAGAACAGATACTGAGGTGGGAACCGCTCCGGTAACAGTATAGCTGAGAACAGATGATACCGGGTTGGATCCAAGAACAATGCTCATGGCAGTTCCTTCGAATTCAGCAAAATTGCCATCCTCCACACCGGTCATACTCAACAGATTCATACACAGAAGCTTGTTCATGTACCGGCACTCAAGGTTGTTGGTAACAATAAGTGTTGTATCGTTCTGACTTCCCCAGAAACCGTTGTCATCCACTTCAGGGGTGAAGAAGAGCATGGGGCTGTGTGTTGAAGCTCCGTAGGACCAGTCAACAGCATCTCCATTTACATCGTAAAGGATCTGGCCGCATCTGCCTACCTGATAATTGTTCTGAGCCGCCATCTGGTTGCCCCAGCTTTCAAAAGTAGCCTGATGAGGGGTTGGCTGATTGTTGTAACCGTACGGGAAAAGCAGATATCCACCGTATGTATGATAGTGAAATCCACCCAGAGGCTCTATAGTATCGATCCACTGGGTCTCCGCAAGAGTTTCAGGCTCGCTGAGAGGTGATTCTCCGCGGTATGTCACGGCGTAAGGATCCGGGCTTGATCCACTGTTGTCATATCCCCACATGTAGCTGTAGTTGCGATTAAGATCAATACCACTGGATGCAACAGGCGTAGTAAAGTTCATATTCTTTCGCTGGTTCCCACCAGCTGGATTGTTGTACTCATATCCATCAGGGTTAACAATAGGGATAATGTAGATCTGGGCATTGTCCAGAATGAATGTTGCCATTGTGTCGCTGCCGTACTCTGTGGTAAGCCACTGAGCCCAGTCGATAACAACCGAGTTGCTGCCAGGTTCACGGGCATGGGTAAGTGCGGTGAAGAGTATCGCAGGAGCATTGGAACCTGCATTTGTTATTCTTACAAAGTTCAGATCTCTGCCTTCGAAAGAAGTTCCGTAGGAGGTGGGAGTGTCAACCATGTCGTTTGATTCAGCGAGCTCTGCCCAGAAAAGGGCATTCTCGTTGGGGCCGTAGTAATAACCCATCTCGTTTGAATCTGTCGCCGGGGAAAGTTCCGACCACTCAATGGGGAGCAGCCTTGCTCCGGGGTATCTGACCATGGTCTCTTCCACAAAACGATGGCCCACCATAACATCCACATAACCTTCAGCTCTGCTGCCGGCTGCAATATCGTAGCCCATGTCTCTCACAAGGGTGAAATCTGAATCAGTCTGCATTGGAATGCGGATCAATCTGTCGGCATTCATGGCCATTGGAAGCACCATAAGAAGCACTGCAACAAGAATCTTGCTCATTAGTAACCCTTTCTCTATAGTTGACAACTGCGCGGGAATCCTTTAAATTCGCCCGTCATAAGGTGTATAAACCCTCACGGGTTAAAAAAGTTCGGCTCGTGCCGTCTATTCTGCGAAAGGAGAGCGCTCTTGGCAAGGAGCAAGCAATCAGTCAAGCGTCTTAAAACGGATGCTGAGAAAAATGAGAGAAATCACAGGAAGCTCAAAAGGCTTCGTACTGCGATTAAAAAG
>JAGLQD010000196.1 GCA_023136985.1 Candidatus Sabulitectum sp.
GAAAGGGCTCGGGAAGCTGTAAACAGTATTGATGACGCTACGGTAGTGTTTCATTCCGGTCTGTCTCTTGTTGTGTTTCCCGAGGGGACCACCAGTAGAACAGGGGAACTCGGAACTTTTAAGAGAGGTGCTGTTCTTCTGGCAGCAAAAGCCCGAGTTCCAATAGTTCCTGTAACAATTATTGGTACAAGAAAGATCAGGCTTCGGGAAAGCCTGTGGATACACTATGGTGTTCAGGTGCAGGTGAAAATTTCAGAGCCACTTGATGCGTACAGCATGGACAGACAGGAACAGCAGAATACAGTGAAGTTGATAAAAGCGGAAATAGAAAGAAATTTGGAGGACGGTTCAGATGGTTAGCAATTCCATACCTTCAGGGAAAACCGGTCTTGCTCTGGGAAGCGGTTCCGCACGCGGGTGGGCTCACATAGGGGTGATTCGTGCACTGGAAGAAGCGGGTATAACCATTGATTGTGTGGCAGGAACAAGTATAGGAGCCCTGGTGGGCGCGGTTTATGCATCTGGGAAGATTCGCGAAATGAAAGAGGCGGTTCTTCAACTGAATCGGAAACAGATTCTTATGTTCAGCGACATTGTTCTTCCGAAATCAGGTCTTATTGACGGCAGGAAGATCACAAATCTTGTTGAGCAGTATGTGCTCAATACTTCTATGGAGTCCCTTCCTCTTCCACTTCACATTCTTGCGACAGACTTGACCACTGGCAGGGAAGTTGTGTTGAAAAAGGGTGACATTGTTGAAGCAGTAAGGGCCAGTCTCTCCATTCCAGGAGTTTTTACCCCGGTTAGGAAAGACGGGAATTTCCTGGTGGATGGTGGCCTGGTTAATCCTGTTCCCGTCAGAACAGTGAAGGAAATGGGGGCAAGTTTTGTTATCGCAGTTGATCTCACCAATGAAATTCAAAGCAAAGGAGCGGAGAGAGTTCCTGCGATTGAAGATAAGTTTCGGAGAAAATCAACGGATAGCAGTGCCTTAGTGAGCAGAACATTCTCAATGCTGAACGAGAAACTTTCCTTTCTTGATCCTTCAAGAATACTTTACGGCAGAGATAAGGTTGCCAGAGGGTCATCTCCAGGTATTCCTGAGATATTGATGAACTCTATCAAAATTATGAAAAGGCGGATTACAGTGATGAATCTGGAGGCAGATCCTCCGGATATCCTTATTCAGCCAAATCTTGAGCACATTAATTTCATGGGTTTCTACCATGCAGAGGAGATCATTGCTGAAGGATATAGAGCAGCAAAGAGTCAACTTGCAAACTGGAATGCCGCCAACAATTGCTAGGATCATATAACTGCTTCAATCTTATTGGCGATTTAAGATTTACCGGAAGCTTGCTTTAATTCCCGCAAATGTTGTTGTTGCAAGGTTACTTGCTGTTATCGGGAATCTCTCCTGCGTTCTTCAAAGCGATCCTTGC
>JAGLQD010000197.1 GCA_023136985.1 Candidatus Sabulitectum sp.
CAATATTTAATGACGTATTTACATATTCAAGTGATTTACTCAAATCTCCCTGATCTAAATAGATGTTTGCAATATTTGCATGAATTCTACCAACAGATGACATATTGTCGAGTTTTTTGTGTAGCTTCAACGCTTTGAAATAGAATTCCATAGCTCTATTTGTATCATCCATTCTCTCATAAGCTACGCCGATATTAAGATAGGTGATTGCTAGTATTCTTTCGTACTCAGTATTATCTTCACTTAAATCCACGCATTTAAAATAGTACTCAAAAGCTTTGGTGTAATCTCCAAGTTCTGTATGCATTAAACCAATATTTAAACTGGTGCTAGCCAGCCTCATTTTATTGTCTATTTTTTTATTTATCTTCAAGCAACTATCAAATTGCTCTAGTGCTTTGTAGAAATCCCCTCTGGCCCAAAAAGAAACCCCGAGGTTATTGTAACTATCTCCCATACCACGAAAATATTCACTTTTGAGAGCAATCTCAAGTGCTTCCTTAGCAAATTGCTCTGTTTTGTCAGGGTCTGTATTTCTATAAGCGGAAGAGATATTGTTTAGTGTATCTACTATATTTTTTGCGACTTCTCTTGTATTTTCAGAGGAGCGTAAAATATTTAGTTTTTCTTTTAAATCTATAATTTCATTGTTAGACATGTCGGTTATATCCCCCTTGCACCAGTGAGTTGCTGTCAGCAGTTTTAGTAATAGGAGTTTTGAACAATTCTTTCATTGCTACTTATAAACAGACAATGCAAATATTGTTATCTGTATATAAGGCTTACCAACAGCAGTGTCGATACTTAGCTATGTTATAATCACTAACTCTGCAAACAAGACCTAGTTATAAAACTACGATTAAACGGTCTATACAATCATTCTTATGAAGACAGTATCAGGTTATATGCATGGCAGTTTGGTGGGACCACTGATGAGGAATCGATAATACCTTACTGGATGATCTTGAACTCATTATAGAAGCCTTCACATGAGAGAAGTGAAGGCTTTGTTGGAATAAAGAAACCTAACAAGCGGCTGCAGTGGAATTGCCCTTATGTATTTGGCTTGAGACTCGCAATCCACTGAGCCTAATTGTTGCCGAGACAAAAAAAAGGATCCAACAGCAGTTGTTATGCTGGATCGTGTCCCGGTGCCAGAACAGCAAACAGCGAAGAAGATGCCGATCTTCTCCGCTGCTGATGTGCCTGAAACAGTACAGCTACTTCGCTGCTGCCTCCATAAGGATCTGAGCGATCTCCGGGCGCGTGAACTCAGGAGGAGGAAGTATTCCATCAATCAGCATGGCTCTGACCTTCTTGCCGGAAAGGAAAACCCTGTCTGCTCCTGTATGCGGGCAGGTTCTTGCAGTGGCCATACCGCCACACTTGTTGCAGAAGAAAGCATGCTCGAATTTCAAAGGAATGATATCAATCTCTTCTTCTGTGAATTTATCGAATATCACCTGTGCGTCAAATGTGCCGTAGTAATCACCCACACCGGCGTGATCTCTTCCAACGATGAAGTGTGTGCATCCGTAATTCTTACGGAGAAGAGCATGAAAAATGGCCTCACGAGGGCCGGCATAGCGCATTGCAGCAGGGAAAACACTTAGAGCAGTACGATCAGATGGGTAGTATTTCTCAAGAATGGTTTCATAGCATTTCATTCTTACATCAGCAGGGATATCATCGGCTTTAGTGGCTCCCACAAGCGGATGTATCAAAAGTCCGTCAACCATCTCAAGTGATACCTTCTGAAGATACTCATGAGCTCTGTGAATCGGATTTCTTGTCTGGAACGCAACAATACTCTTCCAGCCTTTTTCCTTAAAAAGTGCTCTGGTTTCTTCAGGAATAAGTCTGTGCTCTCTGAAAGGCTCCTCATCTCGAAGATCTATTGCACTGATCTTTCCGCCTATATAAGTTCCGGACAGAGTTTTAAGATACTGTACTCCAGGATGGGCATTGTCATCGGTAAGAAGAGTTTCTATTGCTTCAAGCATAAGATCAGCTGTGAATATCTCTTCAATTTCCATAATGCCGCGAATCCTGTTGTTGTATGTAAGTGCCACAGTGTCGCCTGCGGCAACCTGCGGGTCCTCTTTCTTCTGGGAAAAGACAACCGGAAGGCTCCATACTATTCCGTTCTCAAGACGCATATTCTTCACTACAGAATTGTAGTCAGTACCGGTCATAAACCCCTCAAGAGGGCTCATGGCACCGCACCCGATCATTTCAAGATCATTTTTCTCCCGCTCGTTCAATGTCAGAACCGAAACATTCCCGGGAAGCTGATCTTCTGTGATCATTCTGTTCACAAGTTTTCCGCCATGGGGCTGTATCATTTTCTCCTCCTGTTTGTTATCAAGTATTTATAACTGTGGAATATATCTCTCGTGTGCCAGAGATCGCGTTGCAACTCCCTGATCAAGCAGATCCTGAACAACCGCCTGAAGGGGTATGCACTGCCAGTCTTCATAGTAGCGGGCTGCTACTCTTGCAGAGGCATCTATTACCAGTACTCCTGGTAATGCCCTTATCCCGAAAGTTCCCATGGCAGTGCTGTCAGTGTCCACAAGAACTGGAAAATCGATCTGCCACTGATTTATGAGAGAGTCAGCGGTTGATGGTTCTCTACAGGACAGAACAACCACGCCAAACACCGCCTGATCCTGAAAAAAACTGTTCAGCTCACTGAAATGGTTGAGGTCATCAAGGTCAGAAAGTGTGTTGAAATCGTTGAAAAGAACCACAACAACATGTCCTTTCAACTGGTCATACAAACTGAGAGGTTCAACGGTATTGAACCAGATACCTTCGGGAAAATCGCTGGCAATGTCCGTACGACCGGTTGGACGCCTGGAAGGACTTTGCCGAAAGAGAAAACCCGCAATAAAGGTAAAAATAACTACACCAACAGCAAAGTAGATGAGACTCTTGAGTTGCTGCATTTTATAGGAAGAATCCTTCAAATCTTTCCAGTAGTGTTTAAGGAACCGAACTCTCATGATCTCCTCAGTCAGCAGTCGCTGCAGGCGACGGTGTAATTGTTGTAAGATCAAGCAACCAGCGATCTTCAATGAGCTTTACCGGTATTATCTGCTCTCCTTCGGAGGTAGCAATAGTAACCAGGGCTGTGGTGGAGTCAGCTAGCTCAACACCGCGGACAGAACTGGACAGCTCAGAGATCTCGATAGCTCCCTGAACCATTCCGGTAAAAAGCATTTTTCCATCCAGATTTGCAAAGTCTTCCTCTGTGACAGGCACAGAGAGAGATGAAAGGAATTCTGTGCTCTCAGTGTAACCGAACTGATGAAAGATTACCGCAGTAGAATCCCATATAGCCTGGGTTTCCGGTGTAAGCATCTCCCAGGCATCAGACCATGAAGAATCGGCCAGAGCAATTGTAAATGCTTTCACCGAGTCGGATGCAGGGTGATTCCCGCATCCGATCCCTGCTGATAAAACAAAAATTATCGTAAAAGCTGATATCACTGTTCTAAAGAACATGCACCACCAGCCCGCTTCTAAGTTTTGGCTCAAACCATGTTGATTTGGGCGGCATGACATTTCCGCTGTCCGCAACAGCAATAAGCTGATCAACAGATGTGGGATACATGGAGAAAGCCACACTGTACTTACCCGAATCAACAAGAGCCTCAAGCTCTGAAGTCCCCCGTATTCCACCTACAAATTTAATATGAGCGGCTGTTCTGGGGTTTTCCACGCCTAGAACCGGCTTAAGCAGATTCTCCTGAAGAATGCTTGCATCAAGACTCTTCACCGGATCATCCCCGGGGAAAGAGCCATCAAGCGGTTTGATGGTATACCAGTCACCGTCTGTGTACATACTGAACTCCTGGTTTGCAGCAGGTTCTTTTGTTCCGGTCTTTTCAACAGCAAATTTCCTGGACACCTCATCAATGAACTGCTGCGGGGTTCTATTCTTCAAATCCTGCACTGCACGATTGTAAGCAAGTATCTTCATCTGGCTTTTGGGAAAGAGCACAGCAAGAAAATAGTTGTACTCTTCAAGACCTGTATGGCTTGAATTCGCCTCTCTTCTTCTGCCTGCTATTATGGCCCCGGAAGCACTTCTGTGATGGCCATCAGCCACATACAGGAAAGGAACTTCACTGGTGAAAAGCTCCCCTACCCTGTTGCTTGTATCCAGGTCAGAAACTACCCAGAAAATATGTCTGATCCCGTCATCGGATGTGAAGTCGTACTCTGGCGTTCCTGCACATACAGACTTCTGTATCGCATCGAGATCACTCAGGTCGGGATAGGTAAGAAACACCGGACCGCACTGGGCATTCTGAGTCTCAATATGGCGTATACGGTCTTCTTCCTTTTCTTTCCTTGTGAATTCGTGCTTCTTAATTACATCGTTGTTGTAATCCTCGGCTGAAACTGAAGCCACAAGGCCGGTCTGTACATGATCGCCCATCACCTGTCGGTAAAAATAAAAACAGGGTTTTTCATCCTGAACCATGAGCCCGTCTTCCATAAGACGGCGAAGGTTCCTTGCTCCCTGCTGGTACACCTCACTGCTGTAAAGATCAACCTCTGGTACAAGGTCAACCTCGGGCTTCACCACTCGAAGAAAACTGAGTGGATTACTCTTTACAATATCCCGTGCCTCATGCGAATCGAGAACATCATAAGGAGGGGAAGCAATCTTCTCGGCATAATCTCTTACAGGCCTGAGGCCCCTGAATGGTCTGACTAATGACATTTATTTTCCTCCATATCAGCTCAACTGAGCCATCTCAGCATCAACCATTTCCCTCACGAGGGAAACGAAATTAATTTCGGGTTTCCACCCCAGAACATTTCTTGCCTTCGTGAAGTCACCGCAGAGAGCATCAACTTCCGTGGGTCGCATGTAACGGGGATCAGTTACTACATATTCGTGCCAGTCAAGCTGGAGACAGCCAAATGCCTCATCAAGAAGATCTCTAACAGAATGCATCTCTCCTGTGGCAATCACATAGTCATCCGGCTCGGGCTGTTGAAGCATAAGGTACATTGCTCTTACATAATCACGGGCATGGCCCCAGTCCCGTTTTGCATCCAGGTTTCCAAGGCTGAGTTTCGTGCTTAAGCCCTTCTTGATCCGGGCAGCTTCCCGCACTATTTTTTTTGATACAAAGTTCTCACCGCGCCTTGGTGATTCATGGTTGAAAAGGATTCCACTGGAGGCGTGCATGTCATAGCCTTCCCGGTAGTTCACAACCATCCAGTGAGCACAGAGTTTTGCAGCAGCGTAGGGGCTTCTGGGCTTAAAGGGGGTATCCAGCCCCTGGGGTGGCGGGCTTGAACCAAAAAGCTCGCTTGTGGATGCCTGATAAAACCGGGAGCTTCCCGCCATGCCGGTTTCACGGAGCGCATCCAGGATTCTGACAACGCCAATGGCATCAACATCACAGGTATATTCCGGAACATCGAAAGAAATACCAACATGACTCTGGGCTGCAAGGTTGTATACCTCATCAGGGGCGGTTTTCTCTATAATTCTGTTCAGAGCACTTGAATCTGTCAGATCTCCGTAATGAAGGAACAATCTCTCACCGTAGATATTCCTGTTCTGGATCAGGTGTTCAATGCGACCACGATTGAAACTGCTTGAACGGCGCACTATTCCATGAACCGTATACCCTTTTTCAAGAAGCAGCTCTGTAAGATAAGAACCGTCCTGACCAGTTATTCCAGTTATCAAAGCTTTCTTCAAACAATTCGTCCTTTCCTAAAGAAGAGCGTCTGCGTAAGATAACACCATATTTACCTGCTGCCAAAACCACCGCCGAGAAGTCTTTTCAGATCTCTTCTTTCAATAAAATAGCGGGGGTCAAGCACCTTTGCTGTGGTCTGTTTCATGTACTTTCGCCATGGTTTAGCGCTCATAGCAGCATTTACAGCCAGCTCCGCGCCCTCAAAAAGAATTCGCCACCGCCACTCGGATTCGCCAAATTTCCAATCTGCCAGCAGACCCGGTAGAGCGTAAGGATTTCCCCCAAGATGCACCTTCTCCAGAATAGCGATCTCCCTCCAGGGTGACGCAGACGGGGTTGCACCGGTTTCAGGCTCGGCATGGGCAAGACGAAGAGCTCTGTTACGAAGCACATCCACAGGAGCTATTTCAAGACACCTGCGGAAATCTCCCCTGGCCTCAGCCAGCAGAAAGAGAGGGCCTGCCGCCAGAGAAAAGGCTTTATCTGATTTACCCGC
>JAGLQD010000198.1 GCA_023136985.1 Candidatus Sabulitectum sp.
CGAGGAACCGACCACGCATCCAGCGACATAGATATCATTATCATAGGGGAGGGCTTGTTATACACAGACATACTGAACGCAACACAGCCTGTTGAATCAGAAATAGGACGGGCAATCAGTGTGAAGATACTCACACGCAAAGAGTGGAAGAAAAAGGTTGATTATCAGAATCCTTTTGTTGCCAGGGTTCTAAGTCAGCCAAAGATATTTCTGAGAGGTTCTGATCATGACATTAAAGAACCTTGAGAGAATCAAGCTTCTGCTTCCTCTGGAAAAATCCGAGACAGAATTTGTCCACTTGATTGAGAAAGCAAGGGAGCTTCATACAGATTCCATACGAAAAGAATTGTCGATCCAAAGCAGATTCCAATTGGCATATGAAGCTTCTTTTGCTTTGGCGCTTGCGGAATTGCGCTGGCATGGATACAGACCATCAGGCAATCGTTACGTAGCTTTCCAGGCTCTAAGCCACACTGTAGAACTCGGTAGTGAAGTTGCATTGCTGATCAAGGCTCATGGTTTGAGGAACGAGATAGAATACGATGCTGAACCGTTTGATGACCTTAAGTTTCTAGAAGAACTTATCGCTATTAACGAAATCCTGCTTGATCGTGTACCACTTCTGCAAGGCTAAAGGCAATGCCGTTGCTTGAATTCAGATAGACAGCACTTTTAGTTCTATGTGCTAATGGGGGAAGATAGACCTGCATACAAAAGTGAATAGAATTGCCTGTGATTGACTCCGTTTGAACTCATTTCATCAGGAAATCCTCAGCTGAGCCACTCTTAGTGCTCACTTAATGAAAGGGTTCCCACAGTATTTCATAGGGGGTATCATTCAAATACCAATGGTTCTACAGCATTGCTCTACAACACAGACAGAGGTGTGGTCCCAACCAGGCACAGAGTGACTCTCAATCCTGTTCTGTTCCATCTTCGGTAGTACTCTGCTCGTACTTGATGGTGGCTATGTTTTTTCCTGAGATAAACCCGGTTATGTAAACGCTACCTGCTTCGTCGACTGCAATGGCATTCGCCTGATCTTCGCGGTTTCCGGGACTGCTGTATCGCGCAGCCCACTGTTGTACCCCGAACGGGTTGTACATGATTGTGGCATAGTCGCCACAGAAGCTGTTACCGAATCCGGCACTGACACCGGTAACATAAATGTTACCGGATTCGTCTAGCGAAACAGCATTTGCTCTGTCGCTTACACATTCCAGGTAGTCGTAGAATGCAACCCATTGCTGTTCTCCGGCGAGACTGTATGCAATGGTCGTATAGTTCGGTATTGGGCCGCTGTACCCGGTCACATAGATGATCCCGGCACTTTCATCAACGATCAGGTCGTTACCCCCGTCATTGCCGTTCCTGTCCAAGCGCTCGACCCATTCCTCTGCTCCAGTGAAGCAGTTGTACCTGATCGTAATCATGTCCATTTCGGTATCACGTCCCATGCTGCGTCCGGTGACGTAAACGTTCCCCTGGGCATCAGTATCGATTGCCTCTGCCAAGTCCGTATCATGAGCTGGACCTATATACGAAGCGACCCACAGCTCTTCACCCGTTTGGGAGTACTTGACCGTGGCCATGTCGAAATTTAAAATGCCCTGCCCCGTTTGTCCAGTGACGAGTACATTACCTGCAGCATCCAGCGCGATCGCAGCGGGGGAGCCGGAGTTTTTGAGGCTGGCGACCCACTGTTCAATCCCGGCTGAGTCGTACATGATGGTAGTGAAGCCATGATCACTGATTGCGGTCACAAAGACATTCCCTGCCCGATCGACTGCGATGTCGTTACCCTGATCGCCTCCGCTTCCCGGGCTGTCGTATCGGGCAAGCCA
>JAGLQD010000199.1 GCA_023136985.1 Candidatus Sabulitectum sp.
GCTGCCTCCTCTGTCCACATGGGAAGCTCAGGATCACCAAAGAGGTTGTACTCTTTCAGGCACCAGTCCATGTAAACACTGTCCGGAGGACTGTAGAAGTCCATACTTGTTCCATGGGCAATACCAAGGTTATAGATATCATTCTGCCAGTGATCCTGGTAGAATCTTATGCAGAGCATCTCACTTGGCCCGGTGCAGGGACCGGAGAAATTACCAAACCCGTAACGACTGTTGAAATTGCCGAAGCCCCCTCCATTGGGTGAGTTCAGCCAGGCATCTGCACAGCACTCAGTGTCATCAAGATGACCGATCAGACAGGAAATAGACTGCCAGATAGCTGGAAGATTACCACTTGAAATATTCGTCTGGGCCATGATGTGAGCTACGGTGTAATTGCTGCTCTGTGATGTCCACATATATGTCTGTGAACCGTGGCTGGCATGAAACACATGGTGTGGTCCGGCATTTATCATGTTGATCGTATTCTGGTAACTGTTAGTACCACTGGATTCGTAAAGCTTCTCCTCCTCCCATGACGAAGAAGGAATGAAAGTTGAAATAGATTCAGCGTCAGCACTACCTGGAATGTAGGGAGAGCTCCAAAGAATTCCAGTAGTGTAACCTATTCTCAGTTCAATGGGAGCTGTCTCAAAGTAATCCGCAGACTGGATTCTCTCGTAGATGAATACCTTGTCAACGAATATGTCAGCCTCGGATACTGAATTCACGCTGGCTCTTCCTACCCAGAGGTCAGGATGGTAATCAACCTGATCATAACTGGGGGGCTGTGGAGACTGGTATGGAAATGGTACTTCACCCCAGACTGTATTGCCGTTTGAGTTCCACAGATCGGCACCAGGTGCAGTATCATTAATATCCACGAAGTAAAGATCGGCTGGAGCTATCTCCGTATAGCTGGCACTGCCCACAAGAAGAGCATCACGGCACCCGACTTTATCGTCATCACCAAAGATAAGTACATAATCTGTACCATCATCTCTGCAATCGGTAAGGAAAGCCCTCATTTCCTGCTGAAGATCCACAAATGAGTAATTGGCCTCAACCCATGTCGTTGTGTAAACGCTGGCTGGTATGCCCTTTGCTGTTTTCCAGTCAGCAAGTTCCTGAGCCTGTGACAGATAATCAGGGTGGGTAATTATAACATACTGACCGTAAGTAAGATCTCTGGGAGCAACGATCTGAGCACCGGATCCGCTTATTCCCTCCGGGTTCAATACAAGCCTGCGTAGAATGTCCATAGCCATGTCTTCACTGGCCTGCGTCCGCCTGCTCACAAGGAGTGTTGACTCATCTTCTTCATATTGAACGCCAAGGGTAATGCTTTCTAAAACCTGAATGCTCTTCGTGGTGGGGTTCCATCTTACAGGGTGGACATTCACATATGCAACGGGGATTCCCCAGTAGACGCTGGAGCTTGTAAGAACTGCTGAAAGCGCCGGGAAGTACGAATCTCTGGAATAAATATGCTGATCCGGTTCTGCCTGTACATGATCAATACCTGCTGAAATGGGAACACACCCACTGGATGGCTGCACCTCGAACCTGCCTGAAAGGTTAGTCCAGTTTTCATCACTGATCCGAATACTGGTAGCTGAACAACCGGTTGGAAGAGCGATGCGAACCGGCATAATTGGAAGAGCAGGAGTTCCAGGGCTGAACATACTGGGCATATTCGGGATAGTAACAGCTGTGTATAGACCCTCACGAGTAATACTCAGCTCTGCACGGTCAAACGGTACCGAAACCTTTAATTCTCCTGCATTTGCAAAAATGAAACAAAACAACAGCACTGAAAAAGTTTTTTTCATGGTTGAAGCCACTCCTGTCTATTGGGGAAAACAAAATATCTCAGCACACAAGATAATGTGTATATATATACATAGCAAGGGGCAATCTGATCTATTTAAGAGCTTCAACCCCAGTAAATTCTCTGTCCAGCTTCATTGCTTCAAGAACCATTTTGTCTTCCTCTGTGGATTGATCTGTTACAAGTCTGGCCATAACCTCGCCCACTCCAGGCCCCAGCATGAACCCCTGACCGCACATTCCCACTGCAACAAAACTGCCCGCAGGGCCAGCCTGACCAATAATAGGCGTTCCATCAGGAGTCTGTGGGTAACAGCCCCTCCAGGTTCTCCTTACCTTAATGTTGGCAAGTCGCGGGTAAAGCTTAACCATTCTTCGAGCAACCTGCGGCAGGAAAACAGAGGTTTCGGCAGTTCCGGTACCCGGCAGAGGAGGATCCGGCGTGATACAAAAAACCACTTGACCGGTGCAGTACTGGTAAAAATAGTAGTTGGCACTTCCAGGCGATCTGCTGATATCTACAACCATGGGGTTGAAGAATCGCTGGACAGGCTCAGTAATACCTGCCTCGTGCATATCCGGATACACTGGAAGATCAACGCCAATCATGGCTCCGACTTCCCTGCTGAACGAACCGGTGCAGTTGATGATTTTTTCTGCGTTGTATTCGCCTCTATCTGTCCGGATGGTAAAGTGATCCTTCTTCTCTATTGATTCAACGGTTTCTCCGAACCTGAATTCCGCTCCTTCTTTTACTGCATGTCGCTGAAATGCATAGCAGCTTTCCATAGGGCTGGCACTGCCATCCTCCGGAGAGAATGTTCCGCCAAGAAGCCCTTCCCTGGCAATTCCGGGCACAAGCTTCATTATTTCATCCGGGTCACACCATTTAATATTAAGCCCGGCATTCTGCTGAGCAGGTATCATGTTCTGCAGCGACAGTGAAACCTCTTCGGTGTATGCTACAAAAGTGTAGCCACCCATAAACCAACCGATATCGTCGCCTTGAACACCTTCCCAATTCGAAAATGTCTTCAGAGAATGAAGACTGAGAGCAACCTTTGCAGGGTCACTGTGCGTGGCTCTTATACCGCCGATAGCACATTTGTTATTGCCCTGTCCAACCGAACTGCCAGAATCTATCACAAGAGGCTTAACTCCCCTTGCAGCAAGAGACATCGCTATGGGAGTTCCAACAGAACCTGCACCGATAATTATTACCTCGTACATTATTCACCATCCTTTCCGCAAAAGATACCAAGTCTTGTCTCTGCGAAAAGAGGTCTTTCAGTCAAGTCTGTGATCTCTTCCAGATCAATGCCTTCACCTCTGATGATCCGTGGAATAAGAGATTTGCATGTTTTACCGCCGCATGCACCGAAGCCGGCTCTTGATCTTGATTTCAATTCATTCATATCCCGAACACCTTCACGAAGCAGTTTCCTGATCTCACCGGCAGTTACCCTCTCGCATCTGCAGACAATCGAGTCATCTGCCATGGGCAACTCAGGAACTGAAGACTCGGATGCAGTAACTTCTGGATTCTGTACTCTCACACCTGCAACTCTGTTGGCAATATCTGCGGGAACCGCAATATCCAGGAGCATTGTTGAAGGATACCCCGGGGCGTTTCTCAAACCCAGTACCGTACCGGAACCTATTGGCTTTCCTTCCCATTCAGTTACTGTAACAATCTGATCCTTTTCCAGAACCCAGTCTCCAAGCTCCCATGAAACTGTAACCGTGGGAAGTTCAGAGTTCTTCCGGTAATCAACAAGAGTTATGGCCAGACCAGGGCAGATCGCCACGCATTTCCTGCATCCTATACAATCATCGCTGTACATGGGAACACCCTTAATGGGATGTCCGTCAGTTGTAATAAGCCCTTTAGGGCAAACTGTCATACACGGATTACAGGGAATCTCCTGGAAGCAGTGAATTACAGGGAAAACCCCCGCTCCAGCGGTAGATTCCACATATTCTTCAACAGCCCCCCCAGGGCTTTTCAAAACCTCTGCTTTTTCCAGCCATTCGTCCGGAACCCTCACAGATTCACCCAGAAGAGATTGTACTATTCTTCTGCCACATATTCTTCCACTGAACATGGCGGCACTGGCCTCGGCAATTTCTTCCGAATCTCCTGTAAGCATGGAAGGAATTCCGTACTCCAGGGCCTTGCTGTGAAACTCGTTCACGGAACTCAGGCCTACAGCCACAAGAAGAGTATCAACCTTGAAATTCTTTTCAGTACCGGGTACAGGATTGAAATTCTCGTCGATCTCAGCAATGGTAACGCTTTCAAGGTTTTCGCTCCCGTGAGCAGCAAGAACGGTATGTCTTGTGTAGATCGGCACACCCATGCGAAGAATTTTATCTGCATGAACCTTGTAACCGCCACACTCCGCCATTCCTTCAGCAAGACCCACAACAGTCATGCCGGCTTGCAGAGCGTGGTATGCCCCGATCAGACCCACATTGCCTCCGCCAAGAATAAAAATTCTTTCAGAGCAACGAATCTGATCCCGATTCACAAGGGTCTGAAATGCTCCCGCTCCATACACTCCCGGTATGGTTGAGCCTGGAAATGGTAGAGATTTCTCCCTTGCGCCTGCTGCGACCAGAAGCTGCTTCGGCCTTACGATCTTATAGCCGTCTGCTGTTCTCACACCAATACTGCCATTGCTGAACACTGCCAGCACAACAGATTCCATCCAGATATCAATAGATGAAAACTGCTTCAGTTCTTCGGCAAGGATCTCAGCGATCTTTATTCCACGGATCCCCGCCCGGCAGTCCTCTTCTGAACCAAAGAACTTGTGAGTCTGCAGAACCAGTTTCCCACCCAGCCGATCCTTGTCGTCCACAAGAATCACATTGAAGCCTGATGCTCCCAGCTCTTTGGCTGCAGCCATTCCTGAAGGTCCGGCGCCGATGATCAACACATCAGTCTCTATATTCTCTGGTGGCTTAACCGAAGGCGCATCCATATCTTCCAGGGAAGGAAGTCCTTCTACGGACTGTACAGTCATTCCTTCTTCGAGAGGAACAATACAGCTCTTCAGCGGAATACCGTTTATGATCAAAGCACACTGGGAACACTGCCCATTTGCACAAAAGATTCCCTGCGCTCCTCTGTCTTTGTGGTGGTGACCGAAAATGTGCTCACCGTTGGCAAACACTGCTGATGAAACCATCTCACCTTCCCGGCCAGTCATTTCTTTTCCGTTGAATGTAAAACTCACCCAACAGTCTGTAAGAGGTGACAAAACGGGATGACGCGTGATCCTGCCTTCAGTTTCCAATTCCAATCTCCTTAAAAATTCCCTCTAACGCCCGTGCCATTTGCGAGCAAATCCTGCTCCACCTCTGGTGGCTTTAACAAAGCCCCGGCACTCCGGGAAATTTATACAGCGCCAGACCCTCAAATGCGGGTACTCATATCTCTCTGTATCTCCGCCGCATTGGGGGCACCGTGGAGTACTCGGTCCGGTTATCTTCTTTTCAGATTTTCTGAAATCTTCTTCCAGATGCCGGTACTGTTCCTTGCGAGATGGCCCACTGAACTCAATTACCACCTTCTTAATAATGAAAAAGGCCCCGATAATAGCACCTATAACCGAAAATAGTTTCAAATATTCCAACCTGTTTACCTCACTGGCATGCTGAAAAAAACAATCCCTTCAAGCTGGTTTGATAACACAATATACCGGCCTTTGACCAGACCCTGATTAAGCTGTTGACACAAGTACACCTGCAACGGTAATATTCAGTCTCTAAGAAAGAATAAGTAATAGCGTATTAATTTATATATTAACCAAATAACATCGGAGAAATCATGAAAAATTATAATTCTGAGAAACTGAGAACTGTGGCCGTGCTCGGTCACGGTTCTGTTGGTAAAACCAGTTTTTGTGATGCCTTGCTTTTTGCAGGAGGCGGATGTGAACGGCTGGGAAGCGTTGATGATGGAACAAGTGTCTTTGATTACACATCAGAGAGCAGAGAAAAAAAACACAGCTTCGGTTCATCCATGGCCACTCTGGACTGGAATGGCGTAAAGGTAAACATTATTGATACACCGGGACTGGCGGATTTCCACGGTGAAACAATTGGAGCGATCTCAGCATCCGACATGGCTATTATTCTTCTTGACGGCAAAGACGGTGTCGAAGTCGGCAGTTTCAAAACATGGAGATTTGCCAAGACTGCGGATATTCCAGTTTTCATCTATGTGAGCCGGGTAGATCGCGAGAACGCAAATTTTGACAGAGTCGTTGAGCAGGCAAAAGAAATGTTCAACAAGCATGTGGTGCCTGTGGTCTTCCCTGTGATGGATGGAGACACATTCATCGGTGTGGTCAATGCAATAACCCGTAAAGCTTTCGATGCATCAGGGAACGAAATGGAAATTCCTGAAAGTGCAAAAGAACAGTGTGAAGATTACAGAATGCAACTTATTGAAGAAGCTGCTGAGGCTGATGAAGAACTCATGGACATTTTCTTCGCCAATGAAACACTCACAGCAGAAGAACTCAAAAAAGGCATAAAGCTTGCTGTAAAGAACAGAGGGATGTTCCCTCTGTACTGTGGTGCTTCCATGCCTCCTGTGGGTCAGAGATTCGTTCTTGATGCAATTGTCGAGTACGCCCCGTCACCTCTGGAAGCAACACCTGCTCCAGTAATTGATGGTGACCCGGTTCTACCGGACCCCAAAGGTGGATTTGTTGCACGGGCATTCAGCACAAAACACGATAAGCATGTGGGAGATATGGTCTACCTCAAGATCCTCAGAGGTTCGGTTGAAGGATCACACGAGGCAATCAATATTGCAAGGCATCAGACTGAGCGCAT
>JAGLQD010000002.1 GCA_023136985.1 Candidatus Sabulitectum sp.
CTGGAGATTACTGCCGGTTTCCCTGCAGGAGTTATCGGTACAACAGCGGAGAACCTCAGGGGCTCTGCCGGTGGAGAGAACTATGAGTACACCGAAATGTACCCGGAGTTTGCGGAAACTGCAACAAAAGAAGGTTTCAATAAGATCGCTGCTATATTCAAAAGCATAGCTGTTGCAGAGAAACAGCATGAAAAGCGATTCCTTGCCCTTTTGAAGAACCTTGAGAACGAGACTGTGTTCAAGAAAGAAGAACCGGTTATCTGGTTCTGTCAGAATTGCGGATATGTTCACATTGGAACAGAAGCACCAGCCAAGTGCCCTGCATGCGATCATCCTCAGGCGCATTTCATGCTGGCAAGCGAGAACTGGTAACACCATAAAGAAGGAGAATAGCCATGGCTGAAAGAATGCAGGTATACAAGTGCGAAAGATGTGGAAACATCGTAGAGGTTCTTCACGGAGGACCCGGGCAGCTGGTCTGCTGTAATGTTGATATGGATCTTATGGAAGAAAAGACCGCAGACTCTTCCACAGAAAAACATGTTCCTGTGATTGAAAAGATAGAGGGTGGTTACAAGGTACTGGTTGGCTCAGTTCCTCATCCAATGGCTGAAGCACACTACATTGAGTGGATTGAACTTCTTGCAGACGGTGTAGTTTACAGGAAGTATCTCAATCCAGGTGATGTTGCTGAAGCGATCTTTGCAATTGATGCCGAGAATGTCAGCGCCAGGGAATACTGCTCGGTCCACGGGCTCTGGAAGTAGCATTATGCTCAGCGAGAAAATGCAGAACGCCTTGAACAGCCAGATCAACAAGGAGATCTATTCCTCCTATCTCTATCTGGCAATGTCCATGTATTTCGAAGCAGAAGATCTTGCAGGAGCTGCATCCTGGATGAGAACTCAGGTTCTTGAAGAGATGTCTCACGCAGACAAATTCATGAGCTATGTGAACGAAAGAGGGGGAAGGGTTTTCCTGGAAGCCATCGAGAAACCGGCTGTTTCATGGGAATCACCTCTGGATGCCTTCAATGGTGCCCTTGATCACGAGAGGTTCATATCCGCTTCCATCAATGATCTTGTCAGCTTAGCCAGGGAAGAAAAAGACTTTATGTCAGACAATTTCTTCCAGTGGTTCGTGGCTGAACAGGTGGAGGAGGAAGCTTCGGTCAGTGAAGTGATCAGAATGTTCAAGCTGGCCGGCGGAGCTGGTGGAGGGCTGCTGATGATAGACAGAGAGCTTGGCTCAAGGGTATTTACCCCGCCTGCCACCAACTAGAAAAAGGAGACGCAATGGGCCCGTATACTGCAGAGAAGATCACTGATAAGGTCTATTGGGTCGGAGCTATCGACTGGGGTATCCGTGATTTTCACGGATACCTCACCAGTCGGGGCAGTACCTATAATGCCTTTCTGATAATTGATGAGAAGATCACACTTGTAGATACTGTAAAGAAACAATTCAAGAACGAAATGCTGGCCAGAATAGCATCGGTGATCCCTCTTGAAAAAATAGATTACATAATAAGCAATCACTCTGAGATGGATCACACCGGGTGTCTGCCTGATGTGATCGACCTGGTGAAACCGGAAAAGGTCTTTGCCTCTTCCATGGGGAAGAAGGCGCTGGGCAGGCACTTCTATTTTGATGACGATGTAATTACCGCAGTGAAGAACGGTGAATCCATTTCTCTTGGAGAATCATCACTAACCTTTGTTGAGACCAGAATGCTTCACTGGCCGGACAGTATGGTCACCTATCTTGATACCGAGAAGATGATGTTCTCCCAGGACGGGTTTGGAATGCACCTTGCCTCTACGGAAAGATACGACGATCAGCTTCCGCCTCAGGTTCTTCTGGAAGAGGCAGAGAAGTACTTCGCGAACATTCTTCTTCCATTTTCACCCATGGTAACCGGTTTGATGAAGAAGCTGGCTGATCTGGATCTTGATATTCAGCTTCTCTGTCCCGATCACGGCCCGATCTGGAGAAGCGACATAGGTGGAATTCTGCAGAGGTGGGAGGATTGGGCTTTACAGAAGAGCAGCTTGAAGGCTGTGGTTATCTATGACACCATGTGGAAGAGCACAGGATACCTTGCGGATGCCATCTGTGACGGTCTTGGCTCAGTGGGGATATCAGCTAGAGTGATGCCCCTTGAATCCAGCCACAGAAGTGATGTGGCAACTGCAGTTCTTGACGCTGGTGCTCTTATCGTTGGCAGCCCCACCATCAACGGTCAGATGTTCCCGCGTGTTGCAGATGTGCTTACTTATCTGAAGGGTCTTAAACCCAAGAATCTTATCGGTGCTGTTTTCGGCTCATACGGCTGGAGTGGCGAAGCGGTAAAAGATGTAGAGAAGTATCTTGAAGATATGAAGATCCCCCTTGCAGCGGAATCACTCAAAGTGGTTTATGTACCCAGTGATGATGATCTCTTGAAAGCAAGAGAGCTTGGTATTGCCGTAGGCAGAGAATTAAAGGAGAGACTGGGCAAATGAAAGAAATGGATCTAACTCCTGTTTTCACACTAAGCTACGGGCTTTATACCATCGGGTCAACCTCCGGAGGCAGAATAAATGCCCAGATAGCCAATGCGGTTTTCCAGGTAACCGCAGATCCTGTCCGGATTGCAGTTGCAGTTAACCGTGACGAGCTTACCAATGAGTTTATCAAAGACTCAGGCTACCTTGCCATAGGAGTTCTCAGTCAGGATGCTGATCTTCCGTTCATAGGGCATTTCGGTTTCAAGAGCGGTAGAGACATAGATAAGTTCGCTACTGTAGACTACATTACTACGCCCTCCGGGTGTCCCTGCCCGAAGAAGAACACAGTTGCCTGCATAGAGCTGAAGATCGAAAGCTCAGTTGAAGTGGATACCCACACTCTTTTCATAGGTGAACTTACAGATTGCTCTTTGACCGGCAACGGAGTTCCCATGACCTATGCCTACTACAGAGAGGTGCTCTGCGGAAAAACTCCGCCCACAGCTCCCTCATTCAAGGCGGAAACGAAAAAAATAGCAGATGAACAGAAGGAAGGAAAGATCATGAAAAAGTATGTATGCACCGTATGCGGATATGTTTATGACCCTGAAGTTGGCGACCCTGACAGCGGCATTGCAGCAGGAACAGCATTTAAAGACATTCCTGAAGACTGGGTCTGCCCGGTCTGTGGAGTAGGCAAAGATCAGTTCTCCGAAGAATAGCTTACTGGAAAAGATATACTTACGCTACAACAGGCGTGAGTTCGTTCATCCGGACCCGCTGGAATTTCTATATCGGTATGATAGTATCGAAGACAGAGAGATAGCGGGTCTGGTTGCGTCTGGTCTTGCATACGGTCGTGTGAATATGATCCTCAAGAGTACAGAAAAAGTTCTTGGCCTGCTGGGTCCTTCACCATCTGCATTTCTCCGCAACTGTGACGCAGCACTGCTGGGAGAAAACCTGAAAGACTTCAAGCACAGGTTTACCACCGGCTTGGATATGACTGCGTTTCTTGTCTCCATTTCCGCCATACAGAAAGAATATGGCTTGATCGGAAATTACCTTACGAAGCTGGTGGAGAGCAGACCTTACATTGAGTCCCTTGATGTTTTCGCCGGGGAAGTACTCTCCAGTATGAAAATGCTGGGCAGCTTGTCAGGGCACCTTCTTCCACTGCCTTCACGGGGCAGTGCCTGTAAAAGGCTCCATCTGTTCATGAGGTGGATGGTAAGGAACGATGATGTTGATCCAGGCGGATGGAACATGATTCCCTCTTCTGAACTGATAGTGCCTGTGGATGTACACATGCACAGAATTGGAATAAAGCTGGGTTTTACCAGCCGAAAAGCTGCTGATGCAAAAACCGCAAAAGAGATCACGGAAGGTTTCAGAGTAGTATCTTTGAACGATCCGGTGAAGTATGATTTTGCACTGACCCGGGAAGGAATCCAGAAGATCACAGAGTGTGAGCTATTCAAGGAATTATTCAGGTGAAGGCATAATGAAACAAACAGCAAAGATCATTCTTCTGTGTATGGCACTAGCTATACTCTACGGCATTGTACACAATCAGTTTACAGTCCGTATCAGTCTTGAATACTTTACTATCGGCCACAGAGCACTGATTAGCTCCACCTCACCGACCCTCATGGGAATCGCATGGGGAGTTCACCCCAACTGGTGGGTGGGTTTGAGTATGGGCGTGCTTCTTGCAATTACAGGCAGAGCCGGTAAATGGCCCAAAAGGAACGCCAGATCATTGGTAAAACCCCTTCTCCTGCTTTTTCTAGTCTCTGGAATTGCATCAGCTACCGCAGGTATTCTTGGTTATCGCCTGGCAAACAGCGGAACCCTGGGTCTGTATGGACCCCTTGCTTCTTCCGTACCTGCCAGCGGACATGCCGCATACATATCTGCCCTGTGGATGCACACAGCCAGCTACACAGTTGGCACCATGGGCGCTCTTATCATCAGCCTTCTAGTGTTCACAGGAAGGATTGCATGTGGAGACGCTAACGGATCTGGTACTGAAGAGCAGATACAAAAACAGGCTTATCACCCCTGAGATAATCAGCCGTCTGCTTGCTGGAAGTTCTGCCCGTCAATGGGGGTTAGTGAACAGGGCTCTAAAAAGTGGAGAGTTGCTCAAGCTGAAACGAGGTCTTTACCTCCTGAACTCCACAGTAACTGGAGCTGATATCAGCAGGTTCAGTATTGCGAACAGAATGGTTCCTGAAAGCTATATCACACAGGAAACAGCCCTTGGATACTACGGGTGGCTTTCGGAAGAGCCACTGTTAATTCAAAGCTGTATCGGGATTGGACGGTCGCGAGTATTTCTAAACACTTTCGGAGAGTTCTGTTATGAGCGAATTCCAGTAAGCAGCAAAAACTTCCTTGTAGGAGTTAACCGTATTTACAGTACTGAAGCACATGTCTTGATCGCCTCACAGGAAAGAGCACTGACTGATACGATCAGCAGGCGCAATTTTGAATGGCATGGCGTTGTGGGAATCTGTGAGCAGCTTCGTACGGATGTTTCAAATATTTACGGTCTGGATCTGAAGGCTTTACGAGAATTGTCCGGTATTTACAGATCCAGAAAGACAAATTCTTTCTTATCAGATCTTCTTCATGCACTGGGAGGCGGGAGATGAATTCAATTATTGAATCCAGACTCACCGAGTATGATCTCCGGTCTGAAGAAGCAAGAAAGCATGCGCTCAGAGAAATTGTGCAGGAGATTGCTTTGTATTCCCTGTCTGCATGGAGACCTGATCTATTTATCCATTACCTGAACAGGATGAGTTAGTTTCTGCTCTGGCCCTTCAGGTTTAAGAGTATATATTCCCGCATCATGTTTTACATCAGACTGCTTAAGCATTTTCTGCAAACCGGAAGATACTTCCCGTCAGGCTTACGCCGGAGTTTTAGCGGTCCTCCCTGGTGTTGACGGTGAACCCGACAAAAGAAGGACGAAACCATGAGCACAGAAAAGATGACTTCAGAGAGAGCTATCGAGCTTGAGCACAAGTACGGGGCTCACAATTACCATCCCCTTCCTGTTGTTCTTGCTAAAGGAGAGGGCGTGTATGTCTGGGATGTAGAGGGAAAGAAATACTACGATTTCCTCTCTGCCTATTCCGCAGTGAATCAGGGACATTGCCACCCGAAGATCGTGAAAGCCATGACCGATCAGGCAGGAACCCTCGCTCTTACCAGCCGTGCATTCCACAATGATGTTCTGGGTGAATTCGAGAAGTTTGCAACCGAGTACTTCGGTTTTGACAAGATCCTGCCAATGAACACCGGTGCTGAAGCAGTTGAAACAGCCATAAAGCTCTGTCGCAAGTGGGCATATCTCACTAAGAAGATAGCTACGGACCAGGCAAAGATCATCGTCTGTGAGAACAATTTCCACGGCAGAACCACCACCATTGTCTCCTTCTCCAATGATCCTGATGCATATGCTGAATACGGTCCATTCACTCCCGGATTCGTCAGAATACCCTACAACGATCTGGATGCTCTGGAAACAGCCCTTGAAGACCCAACTGTTGCAGGTTTCCTTGTAGAGCCAATTCAGGGAGAAGCCGGTGTTTATGTTCCAGGCGACGGTTTCCTCAAAGGGGCACAGGAGCTTTGTAAAAAGAACAATGTTCTTTTCATTGCCGATGAAGTTCAGACCGGCATAGCAAGAACAGGAAAACTTCTTGCCTGTGATTACGAAGATGTGAAACCTGATATCCTTATTCTTGGAAAAGCCATCAGCGGCGGCATGTATCCTGTTTCTGCGGTTTTCGCAAATGACGACATCATGCTTCTTATAAAGCCAGGTCAGCACGGATCAACATTCGGTGGTAACCCTGTTGGTGCAAAAGTTGCAATGGCTGCTCTTGAGGTTGTTCGTGACGAGAAGCTTGCAGAGAAGGCAATGTATCTGGGAGAAATTCTTAGAAAAGAGCTCAAGGCGATCGATTCCGACATGATCACTCTTGTAAGGGGCAGGGGCCTTCTTAACGCCATTATCATCAAACCCAAAGGCGACATTGTCGCCTGGGATGTGTGTTTGAAGATGGCTGAGAACGGTCTTCTGGCAAAGCCCACACACGGCGACATCATCCGTTTTGCCCCTCCTCTTGTAATTACCGAAGAACAGCTTATGGAGTGCGTGGAGATCATCAGAAAATCTATCGCCTCTTTCGAGTAAGCTGATACTTGGAATAAGGCCGCAGGATTGTTCCTGCGGCCTTTTGCTTCTGTATTGACTCCGCTTCAGAGCATCCATATAGTTAAGTATTCAAAGAAGCCAATATAGTTTTTCCCATACAGAACAGGTACTAATTCAGTGAGAAGCATAGAAGAACAGTGCCGGATACTTAAGGCCATTGCCCATCCCGACAGAGTTGAAATTATCCTTGGTTTGAGAGAGGATGGTTGCAATGTGGGCGAGATACAGACCAGACTGGGGCTTCCCCAGTCCACCATATCTCACCACCTGCTTACCTTGAAGAATCTGGGAATACTTAGAAGCCGTCGGATTGGTACAATGGTTTGTTACTGTGTTGAAATGGAGGAGGTAAAGAAGATTCTTGAGATAACAGCGGCAATATGAGCCTGGTTTTTTTTAGATTGATATATTGTAATATTGGAATATGCTGATAAATTGAACTAACATCTGAGTTGATTGTTGAAGGAAAAAATGGAAAAATCTTCAAACAGCGAATTTTCCCCCAAGGTAATAGGCTTTCTCTGCAACTGGTGTACATATGCAGCTGCTGATCTTGCAGGAGGAGCCAGGACCCAGATACCGGCTTCGTTTTCTGTGATCAGAGTAATGTGCTCAAGCAGGATAGATCACAACCTTCTTCTTACAACATTTTTCAGAGGTGCTGACGGTATTCTGGTCGCCGGGTGTCACCCGGGAGATTGTCACTACGGAGAGGGCAACTACTACGCAAGGCGCAGGTTCGCTCAGTTGAAAAAGGTTATGGAAACCCTGGGGCTGGATCCTGAGAGACTTGAGCTCGTCTGGGTATCCGCCGCAGAGGGTGGCCGCTACGCCGAGGTTGTAGGGAACTTTACAGAAAAGATTAAAAAGCTGGGTCCCAATCCCATTAACAGCAGCACACGTTTCTGACGGAAGGTAACAGATAATGCCGAAGCATGGAAGCGTTCTTGTCATAGGTGCCGGAATCGCCGGAATGAAAGCCGGTTTGATGCTGGCAGGGGCTTCGAACAAGGTGCACCTGGTTGAAAAGCTGCCGATCATCGGCGGTAAAGTTATCAAGAATGAAGAGAGTTTTCCCAACATGGAATGCTCCACCTGCATGGTGGCTCCTGTACAGCAGGAGGTTCTTCAGAACCCGAATATTGAAACCTATACCTACAGCAATGTAGAGAGTATTTCAGGCAGCAAAGGCCACTACAAAGTAGTTATCAGAAGAAAGGCCAGATACATCAGTCTGGTTAACTGCATCGGTTGTGGAATGTGTTTTGATCCATGCCCTGTTTCCATAAAGAATTTCTGGGAAGAAAACCTTATGGACATGAAGGCAGTTTACGTTCCCACAGCAGGCTCCCTTCCCAATGTTCCTGTGATTGATTCCGCCCACTGCCTTCATCTGAACGGTACGCAGGAATGCAACCTGTGTGTGGAGGCATGCGTTTTTGAAGCAATTGACCTCAACGACAAAGATGAGGTTATAACCGTCGAGGTCGAGGCAATTCTGATTGCTACCGGGGCGGATGTATTCGATCTTTCAGCTCTGCCTGCCCTGGGCCATGGGAAACTGTCTGCTGTTTACTCACCTCTGGAGTTTGAGAGGCTCTTTGCTGCAAACGGCCCCACTCTGGGTGAGCTTACTCTTCGCGGAACAGATGCTTCTCCGAAGAGAATTGCCATTATCCACTGCGCCGGTCGAAAAGATGTTGGTTACTGTTCAACAGTCTGTTGCATGTATTCTTTCAAGTTTGTTCGTTTCCTGCTCCACAAACTGCCTGAAGCCGAGATATTCAACATCTATCTTGATGTGTGTGTTCCAGGAAAGAGCTACCAGGAGTTCTTCACCTCACTGGGAGAGAAGTCAACAAAAATGCTGTTTACCCCCTCAATTGAAGAAGTGAAGGTTACAGAGGGCGATTCGGCTTTGAAGGTAAGCTACCCTGACGCTTCCGGAGACACCGAGGAGCTTGATGTAGATATGGTAATTCTTT
>JAGLQD010000020.1 GCA_023136985.1 Candidatus Sabulitectum sp.
GCAGAAGACCGTGCTTCAAGCAGTGTATCACCTTCAAAAACATTTTCCGGGAAATTAGAGAACAGACTGTCCGCAGTGAAAACATCACCCAGGGCAAAACCTGAGACCGCAATATTGTAGACGGCCCTCTGATTGTCAGGCATTCTTCTGAAAATTTCTTCGAAGAGAACAGCAGAATCATCAAATCTGCCCTGCTCAATAAGCTCACCTGCCTGAAGGTAGAGGTCAAGAAGCGGTGTCCGGTCAGCTGAAGAAAGTACTGTGATGATCAGTAAAAATGTAATCATCATTGTTCCCTTCTTTCCCAGAGAGCGGCAGTCAATATGAGCAGAAGAGCTCCTCCTATAAAGAACTGGAATCTTCTTGCTCCGGCTGCACCGGCAATATCAGCATCAGCCTGTGCTGAACTTCGATGAAGAAGCTCTTCTATTGGGCCGGCAAGATCTCCCGCTTCCGAAATCCTCGTGTAAAACCCACCGGTTTCCTCTGCGAGTTCCTGCAACCATTCCTCTTCAAGGACTGTTTTTACCGTATCACCCTGCCAGATCAGTGGTCCGTTATCTCCAGGAACAGATACTGGAGAGTCTCCCCCTGTTCCTATGGTAATAAGAGCCATGTTTCGATCATGCGCCTGATTGATTGCATCATTCAAGGTATAGTCGTGGAATCCTCCATCAGAGAATATTATTCCAACTCGCGCCTCCATGTCCATGTCTGGAAGTGCAGTTGCCATAACATCCACCAGATTGCTCAGGGCGGTTCCCTCAGGAAGCGAGACAGCATCTGCTGAACCGGAAGGAATTCTGTCCAGTATAAAATCGTTGTCAAGCGTTATGGGAACAGCAAGCCTGGCATGACCGCTGAAAAGAACAAGACTGAACCTTGTCCCAGGCATTGACCTGATGATCCGTCTTATTTCAATTGCAGACCTTCCCAGCCGTGAAGGTGTCTCATCGTCGCTCCACATGGAACGGGAAACATCCAGAGCTAAAACCACATTCGCGCCCCCGTCAGGGATGTATGCTGGAGATATTCCCCATACAGGACCTGCAGCACCCAGGGCAAGAAGCACTATGGAAATTGATATTAGAATTCGTGATACTTTGTGCGCAGATGGAGGAGCAATGCCCATTCTCGCCCACAGAACAGGGCGAACAAATCTACGCAGTCGTTTTTCATCAACTCGAAGCCAGCGCAGTCTGAGCCACCAGTAAAGAGGACCGGCAAGAGCAAGAATAACCATCCATGGTCTCTGAAATTCCATTACTGCCCACCTCCTGTGATGCGAAACACTTTCCACCTGGAAAATTCACCCACAGCGAGAAGAAGCAATCCCCATATCAACCATCCCAGATAGTGATCTCTGTAGACAAAAAGTCCTTTTTCCGGAAGAGTAGAAGCTTCCAGAGAATCAATTGAAGCGTATACACTTTCCAGGTCATCCTTGTTGTACACATTAAAAAGCCTGCCGTTATTAAGCTCTGCAATGGCAGTCAGTGTTTCTCTATCAACCTCGTATCCACTGTTCTCCCTGCCGATGGCTACAGTATACACTGCAATACTGTCTCCATGGAGAATACTCACAGCTTCTGCAACTGTTATAGGGTCCACAACCCCTGCAGTCTCTACACCATCCGAGAGAAGAACTATCACACGCCGGTCGGTGCTGGAAGAGCCAAGCCCTCTAGCAGCAGTAGCCAGTCCTGAACCAATAGCTGTACCATCAGTGAGATATCCCAGTTCCGCATTGGAAATAAATCTGGTCAGTGTGGAATGATCAAAAGTGGGAGGACATATGGTCATGGGCTCTGCAGCATAGAGAACCAGTCCAATCCGGTCATTCGGACGGTTTTCTATGAACTCCAGTGCAGCTTCTTTTGCTACTTCAAGTCTGTTGGGATCATAATCTTCAGCCAGCATACTTGTTGACACATCAAGAGCAATAACAATATCAACTCCCTCACCTGCGTCGGGAAGCCTCTCAAAACCGCTCTGCGGTCTTGCAAGAGCAATAATCAGAAAAAGAAGGCCAAGCCACGGGATAAATACCGTAAAGAATTTTCCTGAAGTTACCGTTGGTGTATTGATAAACGGACCTGTAAAAGTAGCCCCTCTTTTTTTCTTATCACCCTTGTTTTGCACAACAAGCGAAATGAAAGCGATCACTGGATATAGAAAAAGAATCTGCCAGAATGCAAATCTTATCATCGTGACCACTCCCGCCTGAGTTTTGCAAGTTTTCTGATAAAGCCCTCTGCTCTTTCTCGCGAGCTACCCCAGTCAGCATATCTCTGCAGGGTTGTTTCTTTCAGAATCGGCGATGCCTGCTCAAGGAACTTGCGCCCTTTTGCAGTTGATCTAATGGTTCCTGCGATCTGGTTAAGCGTAAGAGCCTTATTCACAATACCAAATTTACCTGCTGCCGTTGCTCTGAATTGAACATCAACCTCTGTATACAATTCAGGCCAGTGACCATGTATGAAGTTTTCAGATTCCAGCAGTGCAAGTGCCTCCTTCTCTGCGTCTTTACCAGCAGGGATCCAGACAACCTTTTCCGGTTGAATGGCATTCTTCTTTTTCCTTCGCTTGATCAAATACAGAATAACTGCCGCTGCAAGAACCACACCGGCAATGGTTAAAAGCCATGGAAAATCAGGAGGCGCGCCCCAGGCAAGCCAGAATGATACGTTCCTTGCATAATCCTCCGGAAGTCCCGGTGGAATATTCATGTACCCGGGGAAAGGAGGAAATGAAGGGATCATCAGAGTATCCGGGAACCATCCGTTTACTACCACCAGAGGTGGCTCCAGAAGAAGAGAATCTCCATTATCATTCCATGCGGTTAACACCGGAAGAGTCAGACTGTCAGATAGTATCATTGGCACTATTATGAACAAACCGCTGTCTGATTCGAGAACGGAAAAGAATTCACTGCTGTTCATTTCTTCGCATGAATAACCATCAGGAAGAACATAATCCACTTCAAACGGAACACCGGGGTACGCATTTGAAAGAGTGGAAAGTAGAAGAAGCAGGTGAAGCATCAGTGGGCTCTCCTTTTCTTTCTTAAATGAAAGAATCTTCTTAGAGGAAGAATTAGATCTTCAGTTGTAGATATGCTTACAATATCAAGCTTAGTGCGTTTGCAGAGAAGTTCTCTTTTTGCAGTCTGCTCTTGTACCTTTGCAGCAAAGGCCCTCTGCCAACCTGCGGAAGATGTGTTAACAACAGATTCCTTTCCAGATTCCGGGTCTCTGAACCTGATCCTGCCAACATCCGGCACTCTGAGTTCTCTAGGATCATAGACATGGATCCCAACCAGATCATGTTTCCGCGAGAACACCTTCAGCTGTCTCTCCCCCTTTGAACCAAATCTGAAATCACTCACAAGAAAGATCAGGGCCCGCTTTTTCAGTACTCTCCCCAGGAATCGAAGTGCATTTTCCACATCTGCCTTCTCTTCGTAATCACTGGCTTCAAGTACCCTTCTGATAAGGGCCAGAGAATGCGCTCTTCCCTTGTCCGGAGGCATGTAGTCATGAACGCTGCTGCCATAAGTAAGAAGCCCTACCCTGTCGTTGCTTCTTGCGGCTGAGAGCGCAAGTACTGCTGCAGTTTCCGCAACCCTGTCAGCTTTGGTGATGTTGACAGATCCGAAGTTAAGACTACCGGAGACATCAACAACCAGCATGACCAGAAGCTCTCTCTCTTCAGTCAGGAGCTTTATAAAAGGAGTGTTTGAACGAGCAGTGACATTCCAGTCTATGAGTCTGGGGTCATCCCCTTCCACATAAGGTCTGTAGTCGCTGAACTCCATTCCCTGTCCGCGAAAAACAGAGCGGTAATCCCCACCGACAAGCTGATCCACAAGCTTCCTGGTGCGTATTTCAATTCTCTGCACCCGGCGAAAAAGACTGTGTGTAGTTTCCATTCAGATCACCGTTTTGTTACTGGAACCTTGTCCAGGATACTCGTGAGCATTTCCTCCACAGTTACCTCTTCAGCCTCCGCCTCAAATGACCTCATAATTCTGTGTCTGAGTACATCCATCGCAACTTCCTTAACCAGATCCGGTGTAACAAAAGCCTGACCAGTAAGAAGCGCTCTGGACCTGGCAGCAGCCAGAATTGAAAGAGACCCTCGGGGACTTGCGCCTACAGTAATAAGATCCTCCAGGTCTCTAAGTCTGTGCAGCTTTGGATGTCTGGTAGCGTCTACCAGCCTCACAACATAGTCGAGAATATCATCTTCCACTATGATTCTCTTAGAAAGATTCTGCAATTCAATCAATTTTTCAGTTGTAAGAACAGGTGAAGCCGATGGTTTATCTGTACCTCCCATACGCTTGAGAATCTCAATCTCCTCTTCCGGGGTAGGATAGGTCACTATCAATTTCATCATGAAGCGATCTATCTGCGCTTCAGGAAGAGGATAGGTTCCCTCCTGTTCTATGGGATTCTGTGTAGCCATTACGAAGAACGGTTTTGGAAGCGGGTGAGTGATTCCCCCAAAGGTAACCTGCCTCTCCTCCATTGCCTCCAGAAGGGCACTCTGTACTTTTGCAGGTGCTCTGTTAATTTCATCCGCCAGTATCATCTGAGCAAAGATCGGACCCATTCGCTCTACAAATGTACCCTTTGCAGGCTGGTAGATCATGGTTCCAGTAATGTCAGCCGGAAGAATATCCGGAGTAAACTGAATACGGCTGAAATCTGCATTCAGACATTTTGAAAGAGTACTTGCTGCAAGGGTCTTGGCCAGGCCGGGCACTCCTTCGATCAAAACATGTCCATCTGACAGAAGGGCGGTCATAAGACCGATCCTGAATTCTTCCTGCCCCACAACAACTGAAGAAAACTGCTTTCTTATCTCTTCCAGTGAACCGGAAGCTTCTGCAACCTCTACTGATAACTGCTCAACTCTTTCTCTGGCCATCACAACTCCTCCCGGGCTTTCTGAAGAATGGTTCTCATTTTATGTTCATACTCTTTCAACTGATCGATAGTTTCAGCTTCGAAACGCATAACCAGTACAGGCTGGGTATTTGAAGCTCTCAGCAGGCCCCAGCCACTGCTGAATTCCACTCTCACTCCATCAATATCATTAACTGTGTAGTGCTGGTCACTAAGTATCTGCTTAACTTTCTCGACTATCTTGAATTTAACAGAATCATCGCATTCTTCTCTGATCTCAGGAGTTGCCATAACCGGCGGCAGTTTTGATGTAAGAGAAGAAACAGGACCTTCTGCCTTTTCCGCGATCTCCAGAAATCTCAAGGCTGCATAGAGAGCATCATCATATCCGTAATACCGGTCACGAAAGAATATATGACCGCTCATTTCTCCTGCAAGAAGAGCGTTTTCTTTCAACATTCCCTCTTTGATTATTGAATGCCCCGTAGGAAGCATCAGTGCTCTGCCACCCATGGCCTCTACATGGGTGAAGAATACACTGGAAGCTTTCACCTCACTGATGATTGTTGCTTTCGGGTTTTCTGCAAGCAGGGCTTCTGCAAGTACGCACAGAATACGGTCACCAAAGATAACCTGACCTTTCTCGTCTACAATACCAATTCGATCAGCATCACCGTCAAAAGCAATGCCCAGATCACACTTTTCTTCCACAACGGTCTGGCTGAGATCTTTGAGATTGCTGATCACCGTTGGATCGGGATGATGATTGGGGAAAGTACCGTCAGCATTGCAATAAAGAGGTACAACCCTGTGTCCAAGCTGTTTCAGTATATCCACCGCACAGTCACCCCCTGTACCGTTTCCAGCATCCACTGCCACTTTCAGCGAAACCGGAGGTGCGAACTCAGACCTGAGTCTGTCCATGTATGTTTTTCGAACACTGACTTTCTGCATTTGAGGAATTTCACTCTGAATCTCCTCCGCAGTTTCCACCCTTGCCTGAATCTCTGCTATGGCATCTCCCCACAAAGTGTGAAGACCTTTCATTATTTTAAAACCATTGTACTCCGCAGGGTTGTGACTTCCTGTTATCATCACTGTAACTGCCGGTTTCATGGTATATGCAGCAAAGTATGTCATAGGCGTGGTCTGCTCTCCAAGATCAACAACAGAGCATCCAGCCTGGGCGGCTCCACGAGCAAGCTGATCCCGAAGGCGTATTCCACTTGTTCTGCAATCTCTGCCTATGGCAAGAACTCCTCCGTCCGCCATGGCTCCCAGTACGAAACCCAGTTTTGACACTGTATCGTTGTCAAGATCCCTGTCAGCAACGCCACGGATATCATATTTTCTGAAAATTTCTATATTCATGATCCTTCTCCTGCTACTGGAAGAATTAGTGTGATACTTTCGTTTTCCATGTTGACACTCAGCCAGCCCTTGTGCGCCGAAGCAACCAGTCTGATAAACCCTGCTCCCAGAATATCCTCTTCCGCTTGAGGCATGGGGGCGTCACCACTCCATCCGGTCTCAAGATGCATGTTTTTCTCAATTCTAAGTTCAACTGACAACACTGTTCCCGGTGCTGCTCTTTTCAGAGCTTCTCTAAAAATGGATAAAACCGTTTCCACAAGCTGCGCTTTTTTTCCTGGAACATCTACCCTGCCGCAAATTCCAACAGACAGAGAGACCTGTTTATCCGCAGCAGCCTCAGAAATCTCCATTGCTGCCTCTGACACTATATCGTCCATATGAACAATTTCCATTTCCATCTCTGAAAGATGATCGCTTTCATGGCCTGCAGTACTACTGGAGTTAGAGATGTCCTCAAAAACACCCATTATTCGGATCAAAGATCTTACTTCAGAGGAAAGATCATTCAGATCTGCCCGAATCTGTTCCGGTATACCTGAGTCCAGACTGCTCAGTCTGGTGGAAGATGTCTCAATTGCCTTTAGAGGGGAAGCAAGGACATCACCGATGCGACTGAGAAAGTGTGATTTAAGCAATTCAAGAGATGCCAGCTCGCGGTTGGCGTCTTCCAGAAGTTTCTCAAGCTTTTCTACTTTTTTCTCTCTTCTCTGGAATCTGCTGTAGAAAACACCAAAGCAGATAATCAGTATTGTGATTATCCCTGCTGCGAAAGGCAAAGACATTATGTAAGCTCTGCAATGGAGTTTAATACGATCACTCTTGCACCTGTTTTCTCTGAGATCATCTCGACTGTAAAATCATCAAGCGTTACACCATCATGATTGAACATCACCGAAGGGAGAAAAATCTTTTCATCTTTGTTGAAGAGACGCCTTACAACATCAACTACATCTTTTCCGCCTAGAAGACCGGCAACACCCACCAAAGGACCCATCAGGGTATTTCCAACTGCCACAACACTATAATTCGACTTTGCAATTACTTTCTCAATGTAGGGAAAAGCCATAGTACCAGTTAAAATAACTCCCTCCCCGGAAAACATCTTATCACTGCACTGGTCAATCATAACTGATAGAAGACCTATTCCGTTCGCAGCAAGTGAACTGTCTTTGTAGAAACTCACTGAAGGGATCTCCAGTCCAGTAAGCGCATAGTATTCGTCAGCAGGATACACCCATGGAGTTCGTCTTTTATTCAAAGCTTTCTTCCGCCACTCAAGAATAGTCTTTAGCGTACGGTGAGCCTGTTTTTTTGAAGCTCTTGATAATGGAACAAGGCCTGATCTCCATTTAGTTAGACCAACCGGAACAATTCCAAGAATTGTAACATTGGGACGAGAAAACAAGTCTTTCAGCGTGTTCTCAAGGCTCTCACCGTCGTTCCAGCCTGGAACCTCGACTATCTGAGCTTGTATCTCCACACCATGTTTGGCAAGCCTGTCGATCTGAGGGAGTATTTCTGCGGATCCTGGGAGTCCAAGCATTCTCCCTCTTAGCAGAGGATCTGTAGTCTGTACAGAAACATGGAGAGAGGAAAAACCTCTGGATATAGCCTCATCTGTCTGTTGATCAGTAAGAGTTATATATGTACCATCCAGGAATGAATATCTAACATCATCATCTTTAACTGATAGAGAAGCCCGAAGACCTGAAGGCTGTTGATCAACAAAACAGAAAACGCATTTATTCCGACACCCTCTTACAGAAGATCCGGCAAGCTCTATTCCCCAGTGAACTCCAGGTCTTCTCCTGAGATTTACTACTCTGCGAAGAGGACCCCGACCGATAAAGAAAGAAGCCGTTGCGCCAGATGCGATCATCAGAAGATCAACCCAGTCGCGAACAGGTTCGTTGTTACAGGATAGAATACTGTCACCAGCCTTCAACCCAGCCCTTGAGGCTGGAGACGCAGGTGTAATTTTTAGAATTGATGTTCCAGGGAAAGACATTTATTCCAGCTGAAGAGCCTTGGTCATAACCGGATCCATCTCAAAAGCGATCTTCATCTCGGCTTCAGCATGGCCGGCTCTTCCAGTAAATTCATATACTCTGCACAAATTGACATGAAAGCCTACAATAGCACTTTGGTTGGCAAGAGTAGTGGCAAGAACAAGCCCTTTTCGGAAATGATCCTCAGCTTCATCGTATCTCTTCATATCAAACGTGCATCGCCCAAGCATTTCTCTTGATCTTACTCTGAAATCCGGGCTGACGAGCACCTTCTCAAATTCCTGAATTGCCTCCCGGTAAAGACCCATTTCTCTGTAGGCGATACCGAGATCAAAATGAGTGGCGTAGTCTTCCTTTGAAATACTGGAATCCACTCCCCGCTTGAATTCCATGATAATATCTGCAAGTGCTTTCTTTGAAGTATCAACTTTCAAATTGTCGATATCATCCAGAATATCAGCAACGCCTGTGACACCTGCTTCATTATGTTCTTTAGGACGCAACCCGATCATAAGCTCTCGGGCATCCTTGTAGTCAGGACACACTTCAACTGCAGCTTCAAGAGAAGCAATAGCCTCGTATTGACTGTCGTTAAGCAGATAAGCCACTGCCAGCCTGTAGAAAGCTCTTGCCTGCCCTTCCTTGTCAATCGTATGCCTTATTCTAACTATTTCCTTCGCAGCGGAGAGGGATTCAGGGCATATATCCAGAACTCCTTCAAGAAGCTCGAAAACCATGTAATCTCTGCCGTCATTTCGATAGATCTCTGCTGCTCGAAGGTAAGCTCCCACTGCTCCGTAAAAATCTCCAACATCAAGAAGGAGGTTAGCCATCTCGATGTAGCCAAGAGCATCACCAGGGTCTCTACCCAGGCGATTCCGCATGCTTGCAACCTGCTTGGAAAGAGCTTCACGAACCTGTCTTACAGAAACAAGATTCATCGACACAAGCACATCCCCAAGTCTTGTATCTTCAGAAGCAGATACCTGCTGGTCAAGAGCTCTAAGAACATCTCCAGCCTTAAGAAGCCCACAAGCCACAAAATACTCACCGATGCGTTGAGGGCCTGTATTCTCCAGCTCTGTTATGCTCCAGTCTTCATCATCATCTTTTGTGATATCACTGAGAATATCCTCAGAAGCTTCATTCCTGCCTTCAAGAAAATCACTTTTATCAAACGATAGATTGTTCTGAATATCATCCGCATTTGCATCCCGGGACCTGGCTCTTTCGGAACGCACCCGTCTTTTTTTCTTAGTTGTTTGCTCAGCAGGTTCCTCTAAGAAATCTCCGAGGTCTTCAGTGGAAGCTCCATCTTCACTTTCTTCCTCATCATGCAACAGATCCCCCTGGTCGAAAGAAAGATTTGTCAGAAGAGCACTACTGTCAACTTCAGAGACAGATTCCTTTTTCTTCTTTTTCGCAGGTCTGGTTTTGGGTACAGGATGAAGTACAGATTGAAGCTTCTTCAGCATCTGTGCCAGTTTATCAATATCTGGAAGATTTCTTTCCATGGAGATAGACAGCGCATAGTCAAGAAAAGCTTCATTCTTCTGCTTGTATGCAACTTTTGCCAGATTACTGACCCACTTATGTGAATCAGGTTCAATTACCGTTAATGCTTTCAAAGCAGCAGCCACGTCAGGTGAGTCAAGAGATGGTTTACCCTTCAGATAAGACACATACTCTTTTCCTGCCTGTTCGTGCTTGTCCTGCTGATAAAAGCATTTTGCCATTATTAAATTGGCTTCTATCTCTTTTGGGAATGCCCGTACAATTTTTCTGCAAATAGACAAAGAGACCATTTGAAGCCCCTCATCACTGTACAAATTTGCTGAGATCAGAAAATGCTTCTTCGCCTTTTCGTCCTGTTTCAATTTTAAAAGAATGTCACCGATCTTGTTGTGAACCGAAGCATCCTGGGGATCTTCATCCACTACGAGATTAAAAATCTTAAGGGCGTTCTCAAGTTTTCCCTTTTGAACAAGATCATGAGCTTTTTTCTTCAGTGAAGTGACATTTTCCGTCATTCCCGGCAGACCCCCCGTTTTAGCTGTATTCTAGGTACTATATACCTTTAACCCGGCGCAGTACACTGCATCTACATCAGGATTACCCAGATGGTAAGGTATAGTTCTAAAATCGCTGCAATTCCAGATAACAAAATCAGCATCAAACCCTGTTGTCAAACTCCCTTTCTGCTTCTCCAAG
>JAGLQD010000200.1 GCA_023136985.1 Candidatus Sabulitectum sp.
ATTAAGATTGCCGAGATAGAAATGCCTGGTTTAATGGCTTTGAGAGAGAAATATTCCAAAGAAAAACCACTAAATAAAGTGAAAATAATGGGTAGTTTGCACATGACTGTGCAAACTGCTGTTTTAATTGAAACCTTAGCAGAACTTGGCGCAGATGTAAGATGGGCAAGCTGCAATATTTTCAGCACACAGGATCACGCTGCAGCGGCAATTGCCCAGAGCGGTTATCCTGTATTTGCCTGGAAGGGTGAGACTCTTGAAGAATACTGGTGGTGTACAAGGCAGGCGCTGACATTTCCAGGAGGCAAGGGCCCCAACCTTATAGTAGATGACGGCGGTGATGCCACCATGATGATCCATATTGGTGTTGAACTTGAGAAGGAATACAAAGCAACGGGGAAACTGCCTGTTGTTGGAGAGGGTCCCGAGGACATGGTAAGGCTTCGTGAAAATCTTATCTATGGTCTTGAGGAAGCTCCAGAATTCTGGACTGGTGTTGCAGAAGAGATGATCGGTGTAAGTGAAGAGACAACCACTGGAGTTCACCGTCTTTATCAGATGATGAAAGAAGGAAAGCTTCTTTTCCCGGCATACAATGTGAACGACTCTGTAACAAAGAGCAAATTTGACAACCTGTACGGATGCAGAGAATCTCTTGCAGACGGGATCAAGAGGGCTACCGATACGATGATAGCAGGTAAAACAGTAGTAGTTGCCGGCTATGGGGATGTGGGCAAGGGTTGTGCCCAGTCCATGCGTGGGCTTGGTGCCAGGGTACTGATAACAGAGATAGACCCGATCTGCGCTTTGCAGGCTGCCATGGAGGGCTTTGAGGTTACAACAATGGAGGATACTCTTGCCAGAGGAGACCTTTTTGTAACAACAACCGGCAACTGCGGAGTTGTCACAGCAGAGCATATCAGTGGTATGAAGGATCAGGCCATTGTATGCAACATAGGCCACTTTGACAACGAGATAGAGGTGGAGAAACTGGAGAACTGGCCTGGCGTGCAGAAGATCGAGATCAAGCCACAGGTGCACAGATTCCTCTTCCCTGACGGACATTCCATTTATCTTCTTGCTGAAGGCCGCCTTGTTAATCTCGGATGTGCAACCGGTCACCCAAGCTTCGTAATGAGCAGCAGTTTCACCAACCAGTGTCTGGCTCAGATCGCCCTGGCGGAAGAAAGACCTGCAGTTGGTGTTTACATGCTTCCAAAGATCCTGGACGAAGAGGTAGCGAGACTTCATCTTGACAAGCTTGGAGTTAAGCTTTCAAAGCTCTCGGAATTTCAGGCAAATTACATCGGTGTACCGGTTGACGGACCCTACAAGCCTGAGCATTACAGGTATTAGTACCTGATACCGGGAAGAGCGCATATATTGCCGCCCTGCTGAGAAGAAAGGGCGGCATTTCTGTTATGAAAAGAATTCTAGTTCTGGGTTCGGGAGGAGCTGGTAAAACTACCTTTGCCAGGCAGCTTTCCCGGAAGACCGGTCTTCCTCTTATCCACCTTGACCTGCATTTCTGGAATTACGGGTGGGTGGAGACGCCTCGAGATAAATGGTTGCCTGTGGTTCTAGGGCTTGCAGAGAGACCTGAGTGGATCATGGATGGAAATTACTCGGGAACCATAGACATTCGTATGCAGTATGCTGATACGGTGATTTTTCTTGATTATGGCAGATTTACCTGTTCACTTGGAGTTCTGAAACGGGTAATTCTCAACTGGGGCAGGGTCCGGGATGATATGCCTGAGGGATGTCCTGAGAGATTCAGTTTTGATTTTATGAAGTGGATCTGGAATTACTCCTCCAGAAGCAGGCCGAAGATCATCCATGCGTTGGAAAAAGCTCCAATATCGGTAACTGTTCATACTGTGAAGAACAGAAGGTTACTGAAGAGCCTGTCGACGATGTTGTAAGGGATTATAGTTAACTGGAAGAACTTTTCATTGCCGGTTCCCGGGGAGACCCCGGAGGAACGATCGGTATTCCAGACAATTTCATTGTGAATACTACAGGTACCTGCCCGGAGGGTTCACATGCTGTTATATCTCCAGCAGTGGGTATGTGATTCTTGGACACAGACTGGGTTTTCTTTTGAAAATATCTCTGAACGGAGGTTTTTTATGAGTGCAGCAGGTGCTGGAGCCGTAGGAGCCGCAGGATACTATGCTGCAATGGCTAACGCTGTGAAGGCAATGGGTTCGATCATCAAACTTGATCCCGAAGAATTTCAGAAAGTTCTTGTTCTGGCTGATAATCCTCTTGTGGTGGTTGCCGCAGGAGGCGTTTTTACCAAATGGCACAAGTATGTGTTTTCGTTCAAAGGGCTGACATTCTACTGCAAAAGCAATACTGAACTTATGCTCCCCGGTGGTGCCCAGATAATTAAAGCCAGGAAGATAAGCATTCCTGACATTTAGTTTTCCAACTGGTGGATGGAATGGAAGGATCATGGAGAAGAAAGTTTTGCTGGCTGAGAATCAGCCGGAGTTCGGTGCCGGGCTCCTCAAGGCTCTTGCAATGGATCCGTCTGATGTTGTGGGGGAGATTCGCGATTCAGGTATAAAAGGCCGCGGAGGAGCCGGTTTCCCAACCGGAGTCAAGTGGAGTTTTGCAGCTGATGCCAATTCCTCTGTGAAGTATGTGATATGCAACGCAGATGAAGGTGAACCTGGAACATTCAAGGACAGAATTCTTATAGAGAAATATTCCCAGAGACTCATGGAAGGCATGAGTATAGCAGGTTACGCCATCGGTGGTTCTAAAGGGATCATCTACCTCAGAGCAGAGTATCCATACCTTATTCCAGCAATCGAGAAAGCCAGAAGGACACTAACTGATAGAGGGCTTCTTGGAGAGAACATCCAGGGCAGCGGGTTCAATTTTCACATTGAGCTCAGGCACGGGGCCGGGGCATACATCTGCGGAGAGGAGACGGCTCTTATTGAAAGCCTCGAGGGCAGAAGCGGTATGCCCAGAAACAAACCCCCATATCCTGTAATCAGCGGTTACCTTAACAAACCCACGGTAATAAATAATGTAGAGACCTTCTGTGCTGTTCCGCACATCATTCTAAACGGGGCCGAATGGTACCATGATCTTGGTTCAGGGGAATGCGCGGGAACCAAGTTGTTCAGTATCTCTGGAGATGTTGGAAAACCCGGTGTTTACGAGCTTCCCATGGGTGCTCCTCTAAGTGATCTTCTTGAACTGGTCGGGGCAGAAGATGTACAGGCTGTTCAGGTTGGTGGTGCAAGTGGAACCACTGTTCCCGCATCTGCAATTCACCGGGCATTGTCTTTTAAGGACCTTCCCCCGGGAGGCTCTGTTATTGTTTTTGATAACACAGTAAGCATGATCGATGTTCTTGATAACTTCATGGATTTCTTTGTTCACGAATCATGCGGTCAGTGTACTCCATGCCGGGAGGGTACTCTGCAGTTGCAGAAAGCGATTGAAATGATCATATCCGGTGAGATTCACAGCCTGGAAGAGCTTGATGGCTTTTTCAAACTTGCCCGGGTGATGAAAACAACAAGCAAGTGTGGTCTTGGACAGACTGCTGCAAATTGTTTTGTTGATATAATCAGTAACTTTACAGACTTTCACAGGGATAACTGTAGCCATGAAGGTGATGAATGATGGCAGATCTGAATATCACTATCAACGGCAGGAAACACATCACACCTTCCGGTTCAACTATTCTGGAAGCATGCCTTGCAGCAGGTATAGATGTTCCAGGTCTTTGCCATCACCGCAAACTGGACACTGCAGGCAACTGCCGTGTATGCGTTGTTGAAGTTCAGGGATGGAATTCTCTTGCCCCTTCATGCGTTACTCCTGTTGTGGGTGGAATGGTCATTTCCACTGAAAGCAAACCGGTGGTAGAGGCCAGAAAGGTTCTTGTTGATCTTCTGCTTGCTGCAAACAACTGTGACTGTCTGGTCTGTGATCAGGCAGGTGACTGCCAGTTGCAGGATCTTGCCTATGAACTGGACATGGATATGCGTTCAAGAGTGTTTAAGAACACCGTAGAATCCCTTGAATCCATTGACTGTTCTTCCCCTGTACTCAAGTACGATCCATCGAAATGTATCATGTGCACAAGATGCATAAGAGCCTGCAGTGATATTCAGGGCAAGGGAATTATCGCCGCTCTGCACCGGGGTGGCTTGATGAAAGTGGGAACCGGTGTTTCAGAATGGCACAATTCCGCTTGTGACGGTTGTGGAGAGTGCATTCAGATCTGTCCAACAGGAGCTTTGTCGGAAAAAGATTCTCCCGGAGTCAGACACTGGAAGGCCAAAGTAACCAGGACAACCTGTGCCTACTGCGGTGTGGGATGTCAGCTGGATTTGTGGGTTCACCACAACAAGCTGGTAAAGGTAGAGGGGGCGGACATAGTTCCCAATTTTGGTTCAACCTGCGTTAAAGGTCGCTTTGGGCACACATTTGTTAACAGGGATGACCGGTTGAAAACTCCTCTTATCAGGAAGAACGGCGTGCTGCTCCCGGCCACATGGGAAGAAGCCATTACACTTGTTGCGAAAAAGATCAGCGCTGTCAGGGATGAGTTCGGCGGAGATGCAGTTGCAGGCCTTGCTTCCGCCCGTGTTACAAACGAAGAGAACTACCTGTTTCAGAAGATGATGCGAGCTGCGATCGGAACCAACAATGTAGATCACTGTGCAAGGCTGTGCCATGCTTCCACAGTGGAAGCTCTTGCAGCAGCTTTCGGTTCAGGAGCCATGACCAATTCCATTGCAGAGCTGGAGTATGCGAAGTGTATTCTTGTTACAGGTTCAAATACAACGGAAACTCACCCGGTTATTGCATCGGTGATCAGACGGGCTGTTCACAGGCACGGGGCAAAACTTATCGTTGTTGATCCACGAAAGATCGATCTTGTAAAGGATGCCACTCTGTGGCTCAGGCCGAAGAACGGAACAGATGTTGCCTGGTTGAACGGAATGATGAATGTGATCATCAATGAGAATCTTCATGATAGAGAATACATTGAAAAGAGAACCATGGACTTTGAGGCTGTCAACCAGGTTGTGAAGCATTTCACCCCTGATCGGGTTGAAGCGATAACAACAATTCCCGCAGAGAAGATAAAAGAGGCAGCCAGGATCTTCGCAGAGGCTGAAGTGTCATCGATCGTTTACGCCATGGGAATCACCCAGCACATCACTGGAACAGACAATGTTCTTTCCATTGCAAATCTTTCCATGCTTACCGGGAATACAGGCAGGCGTTCCGGTGGTGTGAACCCTCTACGCGGGCAGAGCAATGTTCAGGGAGCCTGTGATGTGGGAGCACTTCCTGATGTTTATCCCGGGTATCAGAAGGTTGCTGATCCAGCCAACAGAGAAAAGTTTGAGAAGATATGGGGAAGGAAACTGAGCAGGGATCCCGGGCTTACTGCAATGGAAATTATTGATTCAGTTGGAAACGGAGCCATCAAAGCTCTCATAATTATGGGTGAGAATCCAATGGTTTCAGACCCCAATCTGAATCATACTGGAAAAGCCCTTGATGCAGCTGAATTTCTTGTTGTTTTTGATATTTTTCTTACAGAGACTGCGGAGAAGGCTGATGTGGTTCTGCCGGCAGCTTCTTTTGCAGAGAAAGACGGTACTTTTACAAACACAGAACGAAGAGTTATTCTGGTTAGAAAGGCACTTGACGCACCAGGAGAAGCAAAGGCTGACTGGAAGATCATCTGTGAGCTTTCCACAGCTCTTGGATATCCCATGGACTATTCCAATCCATCTGAGATCATGGACGAAATTGCCGGTGTTACGCCTATCTATGGTGGCATTCATCACAACAGAATAGAAGAAACCGGTCTGCAATGGCCATGTCCGAATGAAAAACATCTCGGCACAGTTTATCTCCATAAGGGTGAATTCAAACGAGGCAGAGGTAAATTTCATCCGGTGGACTTTATTCCACCTGCGGAATCTCCGGATTCAGAGTATCCTTTCATTCTTTCCACAGGAAGGATTCTCTTTCACTATCACACAGGAAGCATGACAAGAAGAGTAGATGCCCTGAATGAATTCGTAAGTGGTGCTTATGCAGAGTTACATCCTGAAGATGTAAAGAGATTGGGTCTTGTTCATGGCGGGCCGGTAAGGTTAAAGACAAGGAGGGGTGAGATCGAAACTGTAGTGAGATCCACTGAGATGGTTGCTGCTGGTTCGGTATTTGTACCGTTCCATTTTGCGGAAGCTGCTGCAAATGTCCTTACAAATGATGCTCTTGATCCCAAAGCCATGATCCCGGAACTTAAGGTGGCAGCGTGCCAGGTTATACGGATAGAATAGGAATTGCCACGGTTAACCGGGGAAGAGTAGTGGAACACTCTGACTTACTTGCTAATCAGACTGTTCTTACAATTGAATTGAGTGATGGACATTCCTTTGATATTGTCTGTTCTCCAGTGGACTTTCTCTGGCTTGCTTACGGATATCTGGTAACCGAAGGCTATATTCTCTGGGGAGAAAAACCGGTACTCATTGAGCAGAGCGCAAGCAGGATGTACATTGAACTGGAACGAACCCGGAGGGCAGAACCGATACCTGTAGAATCTGATTACACTACCACATCAGCCGTTGTCTGCAGGCAGGTCGCGCAGTTTGTTACAGGTGGGAAAGTTTTCATGGAAACAGGAGCAACCCACTCTGCGGCGATCAGCAGCAGCGATTCAATTCTTTGCACTGCAGAGGATGTGAGTCGTTCATCAGCATTGCAGAAGGTCTTCGGCCATGCATACCTTAAAGACCTTGAATTACAGCACATGATACTGATCCTGTCCTGCAGGGTTCCAGTTGCATTCATAAGTAAAGTTGCAAGAGCAGGTATCCCTCTGATCGCTGCTGTTTCCGCGCCCACTCTTCAAGCAGTGGAGAAGGCAGAGCAGCTGGGAATTTGTCTCTGTGGTTTTGTACGGGGAAACAGGATGAATGTGTATTCCAGCAAATGGAGGCTTGGACTGTGATCTTCAAGGGGATATCTCTGATCATACTCGCAGGAGGGGAATCCAGAAGAATGGGTTTTCCCAAGCACCTTCTGCCTTCGCCGGTGGGAACAGTAATGGATCACACGATCAACAGGATCGGAAATTTATTTGAAGAGATTATCATAGCTGGCAGAGATCTTGAAATTTCGCGAACAGATGTCAGGATTGTGGAAGATGTCAGGCACACCCGAAGTCCTCTGGTGGGGATCCTGTCCGGCCTGCTGAAGTCTGATAACCCACATGCGTTAGTGATCGGATGCGATATGCCGTTTGTACGGAAAGAGCTGATCAGACACCTTGCTTCAAAGGTTGCCGTTGGAACAGATGTTGTGGTCCCGGTGATCAGAGGTTTTTATGAACCTTTGTGCGCAGTTTACAGTCGCACAACTTCCGGGATAATAGAGAAGTATCTTGATTCAGGCGGTACTAAAGTTACAGGTTTCTTTGAGTTTGCAACCGTTGCGGAGGTAGGTGAGGCTGAGATCAGATCATTCGATACCAGGCTGGAATCATTTATTAATCTGAATACCCCCCGTGATTATGTAAATTACCGCATTGCAGGCTTGTAAATGAATATTGATTCAGTGAAAGGTGGAATCATGACGGACAGAACAAGAGTTCTGATTATTGACAACGATCCTCATTATGCTCAGGCAAACAGTGTTTTTCTTGATGTCTACGGGTACGATGTTCAGACCGCATCAACAGGAGCCCTGGGTCTGAGAATGGTTGAAGAAGGCAAACCGGATATCGTCGTTGTTGATGTGATGATGGATGATGCTGATGAGGGTTTTTCCATTGCAAGAACTATTTCTCTGGAGCTTGACAACCATGTACCAGTTATCATGCTGAATTCTATGGAAAAGGCTACGGGGTATTCCTTCAAGTTGGAAGACCATCCTGATTATTTCCCAGTGGCCAGGTTATTGGATAAGCCTCTTTCTCCAGGTGCGCTTGCTGAAAATATAAGGGAAGTACTTTTGAAGGGATATGATAGTGACACGCAATCCTCTTGAGATAGTTGCCGAGTGCATCAGTGAGTTTGGTGGTGCAAAGGAAAGTATTATGCAGATACTCACAAAGATTAATGAAGAGCTCAGCTATATTCCCGCAGAAGCAGTTGATGCTGTTGCTGAGGCAACCGGGGTCAGCCCGGGCCAGGTGTACAGCGTGGTAAGTTTCTACAGTTTCTTCAGCACCAGCCCCCGTGGAAAGAACATAGTAAGGGTCTGCAGCACGATCAGCTGTGCAATGGCAGGTCAGGGCGATGTTTTAAGTGCTCTTGTGGAAGAATTCGGTATCGCACCATTTGAAACCACAGAAGATTCTTTCCTGACAATAGAGACCACCTCGTGCATTGGCCTTTGCGATCAGGCGCCTGCCATGCTGGTAAACGGCACACCATACGGTAATCTTACTCCTGAGAAGGCGTGTGAGATAGTTCGCGGATTGAAGCGGACAGAGGTTTGAGTTTGATTCTTTGTTCCAGTTGCTTTCATATGGAAGAAGGGGGGGATTGTTATGAATGTTGTACCATTCCTTTGTGTTTTTCTTCTGGGTCTTGCAGAGCCAGAAGTTCTGTGGTCAGCTGTGACCAGTGGTGGCGTGTATTGCTCGGTTGATATGGGTGATCTTGACGGAGATGGAATTTCTGACGTTGCTTGCGGAGTGAATTCCTGGGATGAAGAGCCTACTCTCTGGGCAGTGTCGGGAGCTGATGGTTCCACTATCTGGACAAGCAGTGCCCACAATGGCATCTACTCCAACGAAGGATTCAAGTGGTTTCCAGACGTTAACGGTGATGGGAAAAGAGAGTTACTTATGGCAACCCCTGGAGGGTATGCTCCACCAGGACGCACTCTTTATCTGATTTCCGGAGCAGATGGTTCAACAATATGGGAATGGGCTGCGTGTGAGGTTATGCCTTCCAATACCGGATGGGGATATGCCTGTGCTGTTCTGCCTGACATAAATGGAGACAATATCTCAGAGTGTCTGGGCGGTTTTGGAACCTCGGGATCTTCTAACTCCGGGCTTGTTGTCTGCATCGACGGAGCCTCCGGGGATAGTCTCTGGACCAGATGGCTTGCGGACGCCGCAGAGGATGTAGAAGCTTTTACCGATGTTAACAACGATGGTATAGATGAGGTTCTTCTGGCAATTGGTGGTAATAACTATGCCGACGAGAGAGCAATGCTTCTTTCCGGTGCAACTGGAGATATACTGTGGCAGAACGATCCCGGCGGAGACTGTATGTCCATAGCTCTGGTGGATTTACCGGATACATGGCCTCTTGCTGTTTTCTGTACCTTCAACGGGCGGGTTGAATGTTATGATGGAGGCGGAACATCTGTCTGGAGTTTTGTCGGATCGGGAACCTTTCTGGATATTCAGGGTGGACCTGATGTTAACGGAGACGGCACAGGTGATATCGCTCTGGCAGCTGATGACAGCGGTGTGATGTGTCTTTCCGGATCAGATGGCAGCATTCTCTGGAATTATCCCAGCGGGGCTGATACATGGTCAGTTGTCTGGGTTGACCCTGTTATTCTTCAGGGAGAGCCTGTGCCGTGTATTGCTGCAGGGTCTGTTAACGGAAGATCCGTATGTCTTGTGAATGCAGTTAATGGAGGACTTGTATGGGAGATGCCTTTCACTGAAAGGGTTTACGATGTTTCAACTGTAACCCTGGACTATCTTTCTCCAGTTGTTGTTGCAGGTCTTCAGGATCAGCTGTCACTGCCGGATCATGCGTGGGCACTTGCCAGCTCTACAGAAACTGGCATGGTTGAAGAACCGCTTTCAGGACTCATCGATCTGGTTAACCCCTGCTTCGGAGCTGTTTCTTTCAGAGTACTGGGAGAAGGAACTGCAAGCGTACAGTGCTTTAACCT
>JAGLQD010000201.1 GCA_023136985.1 Candidatus Sabulitectum sp.
GTATTTCTTGATGCATTGCAGAATCTCGGATATATTTAGCAGGACTCTTTTAATACGGAGGAGGTAGCGATCAGAATGAAAAAGAAGCACATGATATTGCTGAGGCTGCTTGGTGGCGGGATATTTGCAGCAGCTGTTTTCTTTATGATAATGCCCCATCTGGGCCGAACAGCAACTGTGGGAATAATTCTTGCCTTTGGGGGCTTTCGTCTGGTTTTAAAAGGTGAGTAATTTGTTTTGGAGATGGCAATGAAATTGTTCAGAGATTGTCCGGATGGTCTAGCAGATGATTTGTCAAAACTTCGAGTCGGTATTGCCGGAGCAGGGGGAATTGGCTCAAATGTGGCTATGCTGCTGGTACGTGCCGGGGTTTCATCCATGGTTATTGCCGACCATGACAGAGTAGAGATCCAGAATTTGAACAGACAATTTTTCTTTGCGGATCAAGTAAACATGCCGAAAGTGGATGCTCTGGTTCAGAACCTTCAGAGGATCAATGATGCCATTGATGTTGAAACACATATTGTAAGACTTACTCCTGAAAATGCCGGCGACTTCTTTCGCAACTGTGATGTTCTGGTGGAAGCAGTGGATGACGCTGAAACAAAGATCTTTCTTATCGAGGAGTGGTCAATAGCTTTTCCAGAGAAACAGATCATAAGCTGCTCCGGTATTGCGGGAACTTCTCCACTGGGTGAGATACGAACAGAAAGAACAGGGAAGCTTTCTGTTGTAGGGGATCACCATTCCCCGCTTGAACTGGGAACCTTTTCTGCAAGAGTAATGGCAGTTGCAGCCCATATGGTTGCAGAGATTCAGTCAAGTTTAGCAGGTGGAAAGTGTGCCTCCTGTGCCGGTTGTATCCCAGGTGGAGTTTCACTGGAGTGCAATGGAGAGAAAATCCCCCTTATAGGTTTTCCAGCCAGAATGGTGGAGAACACAGTAAGGGGAATGATTAGTTCGCTTAAAGGAGCAGACTCGTCAGGGTCTATAAGAATTGAGCTTCCGGTTTCCGGGGAAAAGATCAACTAGAATTTCTGAAATTTCTGATACTCTTTTACATACGCAGTTGAATATCATCTACCTTATCAACCATTTTTGCCGCAAGAGCTTCGATGTATCCCCTGGGATAGGCCGGCAGACCGCTTAGTTCCGAGGAAAGAGTCTTCTCGGAACGGAAGATCTGAAGTGCGTACCTCTTTATACGATATGGTTTTAACTCCTCAATAAGAAGAAGAACATCTTCCGCGTTGATAAAACCGGGAACCATTGTTGATCTGAATTCGTAATCAGCTTCAGTCTGCTGCATAAGAAACAGTGCACTTTCTCTTACTGAACTGAATCGCGCTCTGCCTCCAGTGGCCAGTATGTAATTTTCCGGCCTGGCTTTAAGATCCATGGCAACAAAATTTACATAAGGCATGGCTCTTCTCAGTCTGTCCGGAAAGGTTCCATTTGTGTCAAGCTTTACTGCCAGCGGGGTTTCTTCTCTGATCCGTCTGAGAAGTTCAATATTGCTTTCGTACAAAAGAGGCTCTCCACCTGTAAGAACCACAGCATCAATGAATCCTGATCTTTCCTTAAGTTCTTTGATAATCACATCGTGGCCCAGATTGAATTCCTTGTCAAGAAGATCAACATTAACCAGCTCGGGATTATGGCAGTAGGGACAGGCTAGATTACACCCTGCTGTGAAAAGAACCGAAGAAATTCTGCCGGGGTATTCAATCAGGCTGGTTCCCTGAAGCGAGCGAATCAATTGCTAGTCCTTGTCTACTTTGAGATCGACATATTCTCTCTGGGAGAATTCTTCCTGTTTGCCTCTGTTCCAGTCCTGAACCGGACGGTAATAACCGACAACTCTTGAGTAAACCTCTGCCTTGACAGCCTTAACGGTTTTTACTTCTGTACTCATTTTATATCCACCTTATCAATGTTGAGAAAGAGCGAGGGTTGCTCCTTCCTGTTATGGTCAATGCTCACTTCACGAAATGAGCTTTCTGGAAGCGTTTTATATATCTCTACGATCTCTCCGTGTTTTTCTATTTCTTCATCAGTGTGTGGGTAGGGGCAGTGGAAGTGTTCTCCCGATATGTAGCCGTGTACGGGACAGATGCTGAATGTCGGTGTAAAGCTGAAATATGGAAGTCTGAAGTTGTTTACAATCTTTCTTGCAAGAGTTCTTACCATTCTCCAGTCTGTTATTGCCTCACCGATAAAGAGGTGCACCACCGTTCCACCTGTAAATCTGGTTTGAAGTTCATCCTGATGTTTCAGAAGATTGTAGATGTCCATGTGGGTGTTTACAGGAAGATGTACAGAATTTGAATAGTACGGGTTTGACAGCCCCTGGTGGGCAGCTTCTGAGAACTCTTTCAAATCTTTGTTTGCCAGACGGTAGCTGGCACCTTCAGCAGGAGAAGCCTCAAGGTTGTAAAGATGATCTGTTTCAACCTGAAACTCCGTAAGTTTATCACGCATAAAATCAAGAACCTCAAGAGACCACTGTTTTCCCTCTGGGGTTGCAATTCCCTTGCCCATGAAATTCAAAGCGCCTTCGTTCATGCCGATAAGGCCTATTGTGCTGAAATGATTTGCCCAGAAAGTGCCGGCTTCTTCCTTCACATGTCTCAGGTAATAGCGTGTGTACGGGTAAAGCCCTCTGTCTGTCAGCTCTTCAACAAATTTTCTTTTCAACTCAAGTGATTCCCTGGCGGATTCCATCACCGACCCAAGTCTCTGGAAAAAAGCAACTCTGTCACCGGCTGTAACCATGGCGATCCTCGGGATATTGATGGTGACCACACCAATGGAGCCTGTGAGGGGGTTTGATCCAAAGAGCCCTCCCCCCCTGGCTTTCAACTCACGGTTGTCAAGCCTCAGGCGACAGCACATTGATCTGGAATCTTCCGGACTCATGTCGGAGTTTACAAAGTTGCTGAAGTAAGGAATCCCGTATTTGCCTGTCATTTCCCACAGTGGCTGAAGGTCATCATTCTCCCAGTCGAAATCCTCGGTAATGTTGTAGGTGGGGATGGGAAAAGTGAAAATTCTTCCCTTTGCGTCGCCCTTCATCATCAACTCACAGAATGCACGGTTAAGTATATTCATTTCATTCTGGAAATCACCGTATTTTTCAGGCTTTTCTTCACCGCCTACGATCACATACAGGTCTTTGTGGGTTGATGGAACCCGAAGATCCATGGTTATGTTAGTAAATGGTGTTTGGAAACCTACTCGCGTGGGGACATTAATATTGAACAGAAATTCCTGCATACACTGAGTGACCTGTTTATATGAAAGGTTATCATACCGGATGAATGGTGCAAGAAGTGTATCGAAGTTACTGAACGCCTGAGCTCCGGCAGCCTCACCCTGAAGAGTGTAGAAGAAGTTCACCATCTGCCCCAGGGCAGTTCTCAGGTGTGAAGCCGGTTTTGACTCGATCTTCCCCCTGGCTCCCAGGAAGCCTCCCTGGAGAAGCTCCATCAAGTCCCAGCCCACACAGTAAGGACCAAGAATTCCTAGATCATGAATGTGCATATCGCCACTGTCCTGGAATTCCTTTATCTGCGGTGTGTAGATCTTGGATAGCCAGTATCTTGCGGTGATTGAACTGGAAAGATAAAAGTTAAGCCCCTGAAGGCTGTAGTTCATGTTTGAGTTTTCGTTTACCCGCCAGTCCTGTCTGCCTATGTAGTCTGCAACCAGAGAATCCATTCCCTTGAAGATCGCAGTAACATCCCTGGCTTCGCTTCGTTTTTCTCTGTACAGAATAAAAGATCTGGCAGCAGCAATCAGTTTTCTTAGCATCAAAGTTTCTTCAATGAAATTTTGAATCTGCTCAATTGTGGGAATAGAACCTGCTTTAAAGAAGCCCATATACAAGCTGGCCTCAACCTGGTCTGCCATTTCTCTGCTGGAACCTTCAGTACTGGATGCTTTTAGAGCTCGGTCAATTGCATTTTCGATTCTTGATTTTCTGTAAGATACGACTTTACCACTGCGTTTTCTGACCAGCCAGTCCATAGACAGCTACACCCCTAACATCCCCAAAGAAAGATATGTGAATAAACGACCCCTCGTTGCAGGGATGATAATAAACTTCAAGCTATCGGGCAATAGGGTCAACCACAATATATGGTATACATTGACATTGAAAGCTCTACATGTTGATATATCCTCTTGCTTATCAACGAAATAGAGTATTTGCGAGAATTCAGATCATTTCTGGCAGTTCTTTCTCTATCTGTGTATGTTGCAGCCAACCTGCAGGAGGATGGTATGATTCTTAAGAAATCAGATAGATCAGCGATTCTTCTTGCGCTTCTTTCAGTTCTATGCTGGTCCGGTGCAGCAACCGCTTTCAAGATGGCACTGGTTTATGGATCTCCGTGGTTGCTGGTGTTTTCCGGTGCAGTTATCTCCACGGTGATTTTTGGTGTGGCACAAGCAGTTGGAAGAATACCCATAGGGAAAGCTGATCTTGTTTCAGGGCTTTATCTCGGTTTCTTGAATCCTTTTCTTTACTACCTTGTTCTGCTGAATGCTTATGACGGACTGCCGGCGCAGATTGCCATGGTTGTGAACTACCTGTGGCCGGTGGTGCTTGTTCTGCTTTCGGTTCCTCTTCTGGGACAGAAGTTGAATATGAAAGGTCTTGCAGGTATTCTACTCAGTTTTGCCGGTGTAATGTTCCTTGCTTTTGCAGGGCGGAGTTCCTTTGTGATATCCATAGGACCTCTGCTTCTTGCCTTTGCAAGTACTTTTATATGGGCAATTTACTGGGTGTTAAACACCAGAAACAAAGGGAAAACCACTGCGGTGCTCTTTACAAGCTTTATGGCTGGATCTATCTACCTTTTTCTGTATGGCATCGCAACCGGGCAGTGTTTTTCATTGCATTCCGGAATTCTGCCGTGGATACTCTATATAGGTCTTCTTGAAATGGGACTTGCCTACATCATGTGGAATACAGCTCTTAAGTGGGCATCATCCACAGCTGCAGTCAGCGGAATGATTTTTCTCACCCCTTTTCTTGCTCTGATATTTATCGGAATCGTTGTTGGAGAAAAGATAGCACCATCAACTGTTGCCGGGCTGCTTCTTGTTGTGGGAGGTATTCTCATAGAGAAGCGTTCAAGGGGGAGAGCTTGATGAAAACTGGATCACTGGTGGAAGTGTGTACCGGCTCCCTGTCAGATTCCGTCACGGCTTTCAAGGCTGGAGCCAACAGGATAGAGCTGAATTCCTCACTCGAGCTGGGAGGGCTTTCTGCTTCTCCGGGAACATTGATCGCAGTGATCAGATCCATCCAGATTCCGATTATCGCCATGGTAAGACCTCGCTCTGGCGGTTTTGTCTATTCTGAAGCAGAAAAGAAAGCCATGCTTCTGGATGCAGAGTTTTACCTTTCCAATGGAGCCGCAGGGATTGCCGTTGGAGCTTTTGCTCCTGAAGGCGGGATCGATACTGATTTCATTAAAGAACTGAGAAAACTCACAGGAAAGAACGACCTCGTGTTTCACAGAGCTTTCGATCTTCTTCCTGACCAGTTTCGGTCTTTAGCGATTCTTGCAGAGCTGGGAGTGGATAGAATTCTTACCTCAGGCGGCTGCAGAACGGCCTGGGAAGGAAGGCATGTTATCAGAGAACTTATCAATTGCTCCAGTGGACATCTTGAAATAATGCCGGGTTCGGGGATCAACTCAGCGAATGCTGATGCTGTTGTAAAGCATACTGGCTGTTCTCAACTGCATGGTTCATTCTCGAAGAAGACAGAATACCCACAAGCAGCTGCAGAAGTTTTAGCCTCATTTGGTATGGAGACCTCTTTTTCTGAGATTGAAAGAACGATAAGCAATTTAAGTAATTGACCTGGCATCCCTTTCATTCCGAATTATTCTATATTAACGGGAAGGGAAGGCAATTACAGTGATTGATGGAACAGAGAAAACGAATCTTAAAGGGAAAACAATTCTGGTGGTGGACGACGAAGAGGCCATCAGAAAGATAATCAAGGTATATCTTTCAGAGCTGGAAGTTTCGGTGGTTTTTGCAGAATCTGCTGCTCGTGCTCGTGACTGTCTGGCTAAATTCAATATAGATCTTATACTCAGCGATATTGCCATGCCCGGTGGTGAGACAGGCATTGACCTTCTCGGCTGGTGTCGCACTGAGCGAATTCTTGCTCCTTTCATTCTTTTGTCAGGGTTTATATCTGCAGATGATGTGCGTTATGCGTTTTCCAAGGGTGTTCAACATGTAATACACAAGCCTTTTAAAAAGATTCAGCTTATTGAGGCGGTGCTTTCATCTTTCGCCATATCAGACGCTTACGGAAATCTGTTAAACAGCTACATAAAAGAGATCGAGTTGAATCAGCAGCTTTTCATGGCTGCGATCGACGGATTTGCTGCTGCTATAGGAGCAAGAGATGGATACACTCTGCAGCACTCTGAGCAGGTTGCAGAATATGCCGTTCTTCTTTCAAGGAAAATCGGTCTGGATGAGAAGAATGTTCAGACTGCAAGAATTGCCGGTAAACTTCATGATATAGGTAAAATAGGTGTCCCGGAGAATATCCTGCTTAAAGAGGATGTTCTTACAGAAGACGAGTTCAATGTAATGAAGAGCCATCCGGCTAAAGCAGCAGAGATACTGGGTGCGCTTCCATCGCTTGCTGCTGTAATAGATGGGGCAAGGCACCACCATGAGAAGTTTGACGGTACAGGTTACCCTGACGGCTTGAAAGGCATGAATATACCGCTTATGGGACGAATTCTTGCCATCTGTGATGCCTTCAGTGCCATGACTACTGAAAGACCATATCGTTCTGCTATTCACCCGGAAGTAGCCAGGGAAGAGATCAGAGCGAAAACTCTGTCACATTTCGACCCTGATCTGGTGACGGTTTTTCTTTCCATTCCTGAGATCCTTGAAGTTTAACAACTGACCTGAATCCAGTGGTTCTTTTTTTCGTATATTCTTTCTTTGTTTTTCCTAGGAAAATTCACGGAAGGAATTGCTATGAGCGGGTCGGTTAAACATCTGTTTATTACCGGAGGAGTTGTCTCATCTCTTGGAAAAGGAATAACTGCTGCTTCTGTGGCTTTGCTCTTGAAACAGCGTGGTTACTCGGTATTTCTGCAGAAGCTCGACCCGTATCTGAATGTAGATCCTGGAACAATGTCACCCTATCAGCATGGTGAGGTCTTTGTTACCGATGATGGTGCAGAAACGGATCTGGATCTTGGACACTATGAGCGTTTCGCCGGGGTTACGTGTACCAGACAGAGCAACTATACCACAGGTCGTATTTACTCCACTGTTATTCAAAGGGAGCGACAGGGCGGGTATCTTGGAGGTACAGTTCAGGTAGTTCCTCATGTTACTGATGAAATTAAGAAAGCTGTTCTGTCCTGCGCCGACGAAGGTACCGACATTGTTATTACTGAGATCGGTGGAACAGCGGGTGATATAGAATCAAGCCCGTTTCTTGAAGCTTTGAGACAACTCAGAGTAGAGCTTGGACCGGAGAATGCAGTCTTTGTTCATCTTGTTCTTATTCCTTATCTGAACGCTTCCGGTGAGTTGAAAACTAAACCAGCTCAGCAATCTGCTGGAATCATGCGTTCTATAGGCATTATTCCAGATGTGTTCATCTGCCGCACTGAAGTTGCAATGGAGGATGAGCATTTCAAAAAGCTTTCTCTTTTCTGCAGTGTACCAAGGGCAGCTGTTATTGAGGAAAAAGACGTAAAGAATTCAATTTATGAAGTACCGATCGAACTTGCGAAGCAGGGGCTTGATTCACTGATCTTGAGAAAATTCGGGCTTGCGGAGAATCTGCTTGACCTTGATGAATGGAAGTTAATGGTTGCCAGTGCTATTAACCCGGATGCCGGTCAGGTCACTATTGCCGTTGTGGGAAAATACATGGCACTCCGGGATGCCTACAAGAGTATCTTCGAGGCACTTGCTCACGGGGCTATCCACAGCAGGTTGGATCTGAAGATAAAAAGCATTGAAGCTGAGGAACTTCAAACAGGCGATATGGATGAGATGCTTGGTCATGTTGATGGAATACTGGTTCCCGGTGGGTTTGGTTACAGAGGACTTTCAGGCAAGATAGAGGCAGTTAAATACGCCAGAGAAAAGGATATACCGTTCTTGGGAATATGCCTCGGTCTGCAGTGTGCAGTAATTGACACAGCAAGGAATGCTGCGGGACTGGTGGACGCCAACAGTCTTGAGTTTGAACCGGCAACTTTGCATCCTGTTATTTCTTTAATGGACGAACAGAAAGAGGTTGTTAACAAGGGGGGAACCATGAGGCTGGGATCATATCCAGCTGTCCTCGCAGAAGATTCCAAGACAGCAGAGGCTTACGGAGCAACCAGTATAAATGAGCGGCATAGACATCGTTTTGAATTTAACAATCTTTACCGAGATCAACTGATTGAAGCAGGCCTGAAACTTACCGGGCTTTCTCCAGATGGCAGTCTTGTTGAGGTGGTCGAACGACCTGATAACAAGTGGTTTGTAGCAGTTCAGTTTCATCCTGAAAAAAGTGGTAGAGCAGGATTGAAAGTTCTAGAAAATTTTCTCACATTAGATAATATAAGACATAGTGTAGATTATAGACTATCAGAAAAAACCAG
>JAGLQD010000202.1 GCA_023136985.1 Candidatus Sabulitectum sp.
CAAGAGTCGCCCTCTTGATCCTCATCCACTATTCAGTGCATTTATAGATGCCGCTTTCCGGGGGAAGCAGAAATGAAAAATGAAGTAGGGGAGTATTGCGGTCTTTGCGGTGTTATTGGTGCGGGAGAATCCATCTCAGCTCTGGTGGCTGAAGGGCTATTTGCTCAACAGCATCGAGGGCAGGAAGCTTCTGGTATTGCCACTCTTGATGGCACGGGGGAAATCCTTCTGCAGAAGAAAAATGGGCTTGTATCCGAGTTAATGTTAGATTTTCCGGAGGAGATGCGATCTGAAGATATTCTCGCTGGAATAGGTCATGTAAGGTACGGTACTTTCGGTGGTTCTTCCGTGATCAATGCACAGCCAATTCTGGTAAGAATGGCTGATATTCCTGTTGCAATAGCTCATAACGGCACCATTAGTAACGCAGGTGTGATCCGCAGAAGTCTGCAAAGAAAAGGTCATATTTTTCAGACGAATACCGATACGGAGATCGTTCTGCATCTTATGAGCAGAGAGCTTGAAGACACTGATTACAACATAGAGAAATGCCTTCAACTTGCCATATCCAAACTTGAAGGAGCTTTCTGTCTTCTTCTGCTGGTTCCTCAGGGAATGTATGTGATTAGAGATTCCATGGGCTTCAGGCCGCTCAGCCTGGGAAAAATTGCTGGTGGCGGATGGATAGTTGCCAGTGAAACCATAGCCTTTCCAGTTACCGATGCAGAGTATGTAAGAGAAATAGTACCCGGTGAGATGCTCTTTTTCCCCATTAATGGTGATAAGTCGTGTTGTGAACCGGTTTCATCAATCTCCGGCAGAGAACTGCAATTATTCCCCGAAAGCGGGAAGCGGCATGCTCATTGCATATTCGAACATGTGTATTTCGCTCGACCCGGCAGTTATGTTTTTGGTGACAGAGTGTATGAAGTACGAATCGAAATGGGCAGGCAGCTCGCACGAGAGTTTCCTGCAGATTGCGACATGGTAATGCCGGTGCCAGACAGTGGGATGTTTGCCGCCATGGGGTTTGCCCGGGAACTTGGGCTTCCTCTTGATATGGGATTTACTAGAAATCACTATGTCGGTCGCACATTCATTGACCCTGGTCACGCCACAAGAGCAGCAATGGTCATGCGCAAACTTCAACCTATTCCGGAGGCGATAAAAGGCAAGAAGGTATGTGTTGTTGAAGACAGCATTGTTCGTGGCACAACCAGCAAGGCCCGAATCAAGGCTCTTCGTGAGGCAGGTGCCCTGGAAGTGCATATGCGTATCAGTTGCCCGCCGCACAGACATGCCTGCTATTTTGGAATTGATTTCCCGGAGGAAACCAGTCTTATCGCAAATAAGTATTCTGTTGACGAGATACGGGATATTCTTAATCTGGACAGTCTTGGATACATGTCTGTTGATGGTATGTTGAGCTGTATTTCAGCCCATCCGCCGGAGAATTATTGTACAGCCTGTTTTACCGGCGACTATCCGGTAGTACCACCGGTCAAGGAATCAAATCGCAGAGGGAGACAGATATGATAAAAGGTGGGGTGGCAATACTTGATTTCGGCAGTCAGTATACTCAGCTTATTGCTCGCAGGGTACGGGAACTGGGAGTGTACTGCGAATTGCTTCCAGGTAACTGTACATGGGGCGAGGTTAAGAAACTGGAGCCTGGTGCAATAATACTTGCAGGAAGCCCATACAGCGTTTATGAAGACGGCAGCCCAAAGCCACCGGACGAGGTTTACACTACATCTCTTCCTGTTCTTGGGATCTGCTACGGTATGCAGCTTCTTGCACACCATACAGGCGGAAGGGTTGAGGGAGGGCATCACAGAGAGTTCGGTCCCGCTCTTCTGAACACGAAAACAAGCAGTCTTTTCACCGGAATCGAATCCGGTCAGAGAGCCTGGATGAGCCATGGTGACAGGGTTACTCAGGTACCTGCTGGTTATTCAGTTGTTGCCTCCACCGACCTTCTGGAAATAGCAGCCATGGAAAACCAGGAAGCCAGCCGTTATGGAGTACAGTTCCATCCTGAAGTAAACCATACCGTATTCGGTTCCGCCCTTCTTGAGCATTTCCTCTTCGGAATATCCAATTTAGAGCCCAGCTGGGACATGAAATACTTTGCAGTACAGGCCAAACAGTACATCCTTGATGAGTTGGGTGAGAACGGGAAAGTCATACTCGGCCTCTCCGGCGGGGTAGATTCATCGGTTGTGGCTGCGCTTCTTCACAGCGCTGTTCCAGAGCGATTTGTGCCAATATTTGTAGATAACGGACTTCTTCGTGATGGCGAGCGGGAAGAGGTGGAAAGAACATTTAGAGAACACTTTGGTATGGATCTGATCACTGTTGACGGGGAAGACAGGTTCCTGGATGAGCTGGCAGGTGTGTCAGACCCGGAGCAAAAGAGAAAGATCATAGGAAGGGTGTTCATCGAGCTCTTTGAAGAAGCAGCAAATTCAATTCCCGGAGTAACTCATCTTGCTCAGGGCACTCTGTATCCTGATGTTATTGAGAGTGTGAGTTTCAGAGGGCCAAGTGCCACAATAAAAAGTCATCATAATGTTGGGGGTCTTCCTGAAAAAATGAACCTCTCTCTTCTTGAACCTCTCAGAGAGCTTTTCAAGGACGAGGTAAGAGAGCTTGGGCGTGAGCTTGGGCTTTCGAACTGGATGGTTTCCCGCCATCCATTTCCTGGACCCGGGCTTGCAGTGAGAATTCTGGGAGCCATCACCAGAGAAGACCGGGATCTGCTCCAGAAGGTTGACCGGGTCTTCATTGATTACCTTCGGGAAGAGAATCTTTACGATGAGATATGGCAGGCCTTCAGTGTTCTTCTTCCAATCAGAACAGTGGGAGTTATGGGCGATGAAAGAACATATGAAAATACTTTAGCTATACGGGCTGTTACCAGCACGGATGGTATGACAGCAGATTGGTATCATATGCCGTATGACTTATTAGCAAAAATATCTGCTAGAATTATTAACGAGGTTAGAGGTATTAACAGGGTAGTGTATGATATAAGTTCTAAACCTCCTGCTACAATAGAATGGGAATAAGGAGTTTTTAATATGTGTGGAATAGTTGGATATATTGG
>JAGLQD010000203.1 GCA_023136985.1 Candidatus Sabulitectum sp.
AGGAAATGGCTAATAACTACACAATGGGAATCAACATTGTGGCAGTTCAGTTGAAGGATGTTCAGCCTCCTGCACAGGTTTCCGATGCCTTCAAAGATGTTGCCACAGCCAGGGAAGACATGCAGTCATACATCAATGAAGCAGAGGGTTACAGAAACCAGGTTATTCCAGAGGCCAGAGCCGATTCTGTTACAATTGTTAATGAAGCAATGGGTTATGCCGCAGTAAGAATCAACAGGGCTACCGGAGCGGCTGAAAGGTTTACCATGGTTGCTGCAGAATATGCCAAAAGCCCTCAGGTGACTTCCGCGAGACTTCATCTGGAGATGCTGGAGAGTGTTCTCAGCGATATCCAGATCACCATTGTTGATTCCCACGCTGGCGCTCTGACCCACTACAACCTTGATGGAGGTATGTAATGAAATATCCTCCAAAATTTAAGGGTTGTCTTACAGGCGCAGCTGTTTTTGTGGTTGCAATGATAATTTTCGGCGCATTTTTTATCATCAATGAAACAGAGCAGGCTGTAATTCTTCAACTGGGAAAACCTGTTCGAGTCATCGTAGGGAACAGAACTCCTGCGGAAATGGCGGAAATGGAACTCTGGATGGCAGAGAATGCTCCTGGTGTTGCATTGAGTTCCGGTGCAGGGCTCTATTTCAAGATTCCATTCCTTCAGCAGGTGACTGTGTTTGATGACCGTATCCTGGAGTATGATGACGATCCTTCTGATGTTGTTACCAGGGACAAGAAGCATCTTCAGGTTGACTGTTATGCCAGATGGCGTATTCAGAACCCTCTTCTTTTCCTTCAGAGTGTCCAGTCTGTTTATGCAGCCAGCTCCAGACTCGACGATGTTATCTACTCTGTTCTCCGTCAGGAGATAGGAAGAAGTGATCTTATTCACATAGTGCGCAACACCAACGACCCTGTTGGCATCGGTGAGTATGTCCGGCTTGTGAATAATGTTACCAATGCGGATACAACCTCTGGAAGCATTGCCATGACTGAAAGCGGAGAGGTTATAGAGACCATCCGAATGATAAGGATCCCATCAGGGCAGGGTCGTGAGGTAATCCTTGCCAGGGTTACTGAAGCAACAAGAATCATGACAGCCCAGTATGGTATTTATGTGGTTGATGTAAGAATCAAGCGAGCCGATCTTCCAGCTGCCAATCAGCAGGCTGTGTTCACAAGGATGCAGGCGGAAAGAAACAGGATTTCAACCAGGTACCGTGCCGAGGGGCACAGGATGGCTCAGACAATACTTGCAGAGACCAACCTCAGGGTAGACAGCATCAGTTCCCTTGCAGACCGAAGCGCCCTTCGTATTCAGGGAACAGCAGACAGTACCGCTGCTGCGATCTATGCAGATGCTTATGAATCCTATCCTGATTTTTACAGGTTCATGCAGTCACTTGAAGCACTGGATAATATCATGGACGCAAATGATGAAGTGGTGTTAAGCACCACTGGAATATTCCAGTACTTTGCAACACCTCCCGGTTCCATGAGGTGAGAGAACTCTTTTTAACAGGCGCAACAGGCCGCCTGGGAAGAACGGTTCAAAGGGTATTTACAGATCAGTGGAACATTCACCCCTGCTCACTGAGCAGGGGTGAAGACCTTACCGTTCAAGACCCGGTAGATGTAACTCCCGGTGAAACCGACTTTGTTCTGAATTGTGCCGCCTTGTCTTCAAGAGGAGGTTGCATCAGCAATCCGGTAACAGCCTTCAAACTGAATACCCTGTGGCCGCAGAAACTGGCGATCTTCTGCCGAGAGACAAACAGAAGACTTCTTCACATGTCCACAGATCTGGTTTATGCAGGAGGAATCCCCCCGTACACAGAGACATCTCCCGCAGTCCCCAGGTCTCTTTACGGATGGACCAAGCTTCTGGGAGACATTGCAGTGCAGAAAAGTAACCCCAATGCCTGCATAGTCCGCACGTCAATTCTTGTTGGAGCCGCAGGTGCGAAAATGACCACCTTCAGCGAAGACATACTTTCGGGTAGTGCCACCCACTTCCATGTGGACTGCTTCAGAAATCACACAGACATCAGTGCTCTGGCACAATTTCTTTCGGAATGTCTTTACTCTTCCCGCTCCGGTCTTATCCTTGCAGCGGCACCCTATGCCATGTCCCGGGCAGCCTATGCCTATTCGCTCCTCCAGCGGGACATCAACCTTATTCCTGCCCCGGGTGATATTCCCCATGATCTGACTTTAAAACCATCCGAGGTTATCGGCTAACTGTAGTTTCAATACACATGGTGAAAATTTAAAGCGTGCTGTTGACAAAAGGCAGACGATAGCATACCATTGTCGCATGAAATGCATAAATTGGAACTTCGAAAAAAGCAGGATGCTGAAGATTAAGCGGGGAATTTCCTTTGAGGAAATTGCATATTTGATAGAGTCCGGGCAGATAATCGGAATTGAAGAAAATCCGGGGCGATCTGATCAAAAAATGTATGTTCTTGAGATTGGTAACTATGCTGTCCTGGTGCCATTTGTGGAAAGCGAAGAAGAGATATTCCTCAAGACCGCATTCCCAAGTTGTAAGTACACCAGTACCCTGCCAGACAATAAGTGTCGATGTAATGCGCAGCTATTCTGAGTCTCGGCAAGGCACTGGTTTATGCGCATAGCACCGCTATGTAATTGAATCAGTAACGCCGCCGGGGCTCTGGAGAGCCAGTAGGACACGACAGCTATTGCTTGACAGGGTACTAACTGTATGGATTAAGGAGGAACGATGAAAAAAGGCGATAAGGTATTTAAGCCAATAGATCAGGAAGAGAAAGAATTGATGGAGTCAATTGAGCGGGACGAATGGCAGCCTGTCAGCAATTTAGAAGAAGAAAAAGAGAAGGCAGTTGCTGCTGCACGAAATACTCTTAGAAAGGATAAGCGCATCAATCTTCGTCTTACTCAAAAGGATTATTATCAAATTCAGATAAGGGCTATAGAAGAAGGTATTCCATATCAGACTCTGATCTCAAGCCTTGTACACAAGTATCTGAATGGTACGCTGGCTCCAGTCTCATAAACCATAGAAGAACCGGAACAAAGACAGCTTGCCTGCTATACTGATACTGACTGCGCGTGGGCGTCAGTCAGCAAAGCGGCCCTGTTCCCGAAGGTGCTGGCCGGTGTAGGAATGCTGACATTTTGCTATGTCTTCAGGAGTACCTGCTACCAGGATTTCACCTCCGCCGTCTCCTCCGTCGGGACCCATATCAACAACCCAGTCTGAATTGACGATAACAT
>JAGLQD010000204.1 GCA_023136985.1 Candidatus Sabulitectum sp.
AGCAGCCTTCGCTGATAAGGCGTATACTCAAACACCTCGATCTCTGGGAAGATCCCAGACCTCCTCCTGAGCCTCTGGAAATGGTGTGTGAACCCAACCTGGATTACGTTCCATGGCAGGATGATGTTCCTGAGATAGAAGCTGGGTAGGAACTCAGCAATCGGGCTTCATGGGTGAGGTTTGTTGAAATGCAGGATTTTCGCGGGGATTAGAGGGCTTCTTCATTGACTGCTGCGGAGGAGTTCGGGTAGTATGGTCAGTTTCGTGAAGCAAAATCGGATGATATTGGGTCGAATATGTTGTTTTGATCGATTTTTCTGAAATGGTATAAATCAAGATGGTACAAATCAAGTTTCCTTATGTTATGTTATGTAACTCGTTAGTATTCTTTCATATATTTGAGAAAAGAGTTTCAATTGAATAATGCAGGATTGGAAAAACATTCAACGGATGTACTTATTGGTTTAAGAAATATCACCAAAGCTATTATTCTCTCAATTTGTGGTGAGGATGTAAAAGCCGTCAACTTGAACAAAGCTCTGATAATCGGTACTACAAATGCATGGAAATTGATTAATTTCATCAACACAGAAGATATTCTTCATGGAGCTACTTATCTGCCAGGAACTCAGATGTATCACAAATTCATTATAAAAGCAAAAGAGTATGGTGTGAAAGCTGAGTTCTTGAACAAAGCAATTGAGAGTCATGATTCATATCTTGAGATGCTTGACTATTATAAATTTGACAGAGCATCTTTTGATTTATTCCTAAGCGGCATGTCGAAAGAAGGATACAGGCAGGTATTTCAGGAGCAAAAAAAGGTAAAATATCTTTCCGAAAGATTCCTCCTTGGAGTAAGCTCATCAGTTGGATTCAGCCTGAGAATTCATCCGGATTTCAAATATCTCGATGAAAACAGAAGAAGGATATCAGTATTAAATCTCAAAGGAATGGTTGAGCTGCATAAATTCAGGAATTCTCCTATACCTTTGATTTTCCATCCTCACACGCGTTCTTTCAGAGTAGATAATGAGATAGAAATAGAGGAAATATCCAATAACGATCGAATTTTTACTGATAGAGTTATCAGACCTTTGGATACTAAACTCAAAGAGAAGGACATTGCGTATTTCTCAAAATACTGCACCTGTTCTATGCCGCAACCAGAAGATACGGAAGGTCTAATCACAATTAATGATTTGTTCCCAGTTGAAAGTAATAACTATTTTCACAAAATCAACTTAGTATTGTCGATTATTAAAGAACATACACAGGATTATACTGGATGCGATAAAAGCAAACACGTATTTATTGATAGATCAAGCATAAGGTTCCCCTGTGAAACTTTTATATCCGATCATCTTGTTCATAAAAATCTGAATCTATCTCAATCTGACTTAGAGGTTAGAGTACTTCTTGATTCATTTATGCATCCTAATTTAGATCAATCTGCTGAACTATTTAGGTTGTCTATAGATGAGAGTATTAATTATTTAGGAACAGGGCTGTTGTGTACTCAGCTTCCGGAGATACCATGGTATAGTAACATGATAAATGATGCATTACATATAATTGATGGTGACATAGAGGATTATGAATTGTTTAGAATTCGTATTGCGTATCCATATATAAAAAGTAGTGTCGAAACAGTATTAAATTTTAATTTTGATTAGAGCAGTAACTTTATTCAGAGGTCTCATCTTCTGTGCCATAACGTATACGAGAAAAGAGAGTCAGCGCTAACTGGCTCTCTTATAATGACTTCTTTCTTTATTAGAAAGTACTTTTAATACTGGCCCATGTGTTGTGCTGTAGCGATGTTGCACTTACTAGAGAAAAATCGTCCCAGTAAGTAGTGGAAGCACTGGCTGAATACTGATTGAGACTTATCGCTGCAAGCACATCAGAACCAGGCCAGTCATAAGTATAGAAATTTATATTATCATAATACAGTGCATATGTATTCTCATCCAGATTCATTACTATTTCTACCTCAACCCACTGATCGAATTTCATTGCTGTTCCCTGGACAGACAAGGGTTCATAGACAATACCGACATCTGCATCAAAAAAGATCATAGCATCATAATCCGCATCAGGATAATCACAGAGTATTGCTAGTGTTCTATTACCTGTAGTACCTGAGGGAATAAAACTCTCTAAAGTTAAAGTCCATATTCCAGATGTCTCCTCCCTGGGTTGTGCAATAACTGATTCAGGATTCAAAGCCAGAGATTGAGGAGCTGAATTATACTGCTCTGTCGTTACACAGGTAGTGTCCCAGTCTGGATTTCCACACCATCCTTCCCATCCTCCCTGTCCATGAATACCGCTTCCTTCATCATAAGAATCGAAATTTTCAAACCACTCAGCACTGGCTGATACTGCAAATACTATCATTGCAATAGGGATAAGTAACTTCTTCATTTTCATTTCTCCTTCCATTTTGTCTATTGGCTTCACTTCATATCAAACTTCATATGAATTTATATATGAAGTTTCTTTCGATGTCAAGAGTCAAATATCACCATGGAAGAATAGAACCTGTTCCTCGGACTTGTTATCTGTTTAAAAGAGTAATCCGGTGTACCGAGCAATTACAATCCGTGACATTGTAGATGGGTAGTAGAGAATAGCAGAGCTTCGCAGACAGGGGACATCCAGCTGATCGACAGCACTTCTCACCCTCGGACTGTCAGACTGGATGGTAAGCTTATGCTTCAGCCCTTTCCAGAAACCGATGATCATCAAACGGTTCTGCATCGTATTCTACGTCATTCCTCATTCCATGAGCCTTACTGAGCAATGCAACTTCACTCCCGAGTTCTATGGTGTGACTTAAAGCCTGAAAGACTACAAACCTATTGCTTGATGGCCTATAACCATGCCAGCGTAGTACCGCAAGCGCAAAAGCAAACGAGGCTTCGTATGCCAATTGGAATCTGCTTTGAATCGATAACTCACTCCTCATGGAATCGGTATGAAACATCTTTGCTTTCTCGATCAATTGTGAAAATTCTGTCTCGGATCTTTCCAGAGGAAGTAGAAGTTCTATTCTCTCAAGGTTCTCTAATGTCATACACAGAACCTTTCAGAAATATCTTTGGCTGATTAAGTACTCTTGTTACAAATGGATTTTGTCCCTCAACCTTACTCTTCCATTCTTTGAGTGTGAGAATCTTCACACTGATAGTCCTTCTAATATCTGTTTCTACAGGCTGAAATGCATTGAGTATATCTGTGTATCGTAGTTCTTCCCCGATGATCATGATATCAATGTCGCTGGATGCGTTATCGGTTCCCCTGGCAATAGAACCGTAGATAAATGCTGAGCATATTGAGCTCATATAGGGAGTCAATGCTGATTGCAGTGGGATAGTTAAAGCAACAGTTTTTATCACAATACCGTGTAACTCCTGGAATACAGGGGATTCGGTATTTGCATGGTAAAACTTCGTTCTTCCTATTATGTCCTCATTTACCAGGCCGCTTTTTACAAGCCGCATAATTATGCGATGTACAGCTCCTACACCTGAATTTGCCAAACTAATTATCTCTGACATCTGGAATTTTCTATTCGGTTGTCCGAAGAGAAGTGCGAGTACTTTTAGTTGCACTTCTGAGAATAGACTCTGAGCTATCCCCTGTGACGGATAGTCGGCTTTATATGTTTTCGTAGGCATATTCTTTCTTCCCATATTGGGAAGAATACCACCCAATTTGGGAATATGCAAGTGCTCCAAAGAATTAGGCAGCTAGATAGAGTGACGAATAGTCGTAACACAAAGCAAGTTAAGAACCCGGAGATCACAATGGAGTTCAACGTCTTAGGGCTTTTTTTGGAAGAGACGAATCACAGGTGGTATCCCCGCCGGGATTCGAACCCAGGCTTCCGGCTCCGGAGGCCGGCGCTCTATCC